>JALTEE010000530.1 GCA_027007865.1 bacterium | reverse complement strand
GCATTAAAACTAATGTGTCATTTATCGGCACAAAACTGCCCATAATATTTTCAAAAATTGCGAATGCCTTTTCCCAATCGTCTTCGTCGGGTTGATTCCAACCGATAGTTATATTTGCTGTATCATCTGTCCAGTTGACGATTATCAACGAATCGAGTTTCCCCACTATCGTCAATTTGTGTGGATAAACAACAATTCCGCACTTATCGCAAACCGGCGGTATATTTCTATCTGCCTTCGTATCTATATATACGGGAATAACAAGCCCCGTCGATAGTGCGGATGCAGACCTTTGCGATATTTCAAGACGACAGACAAATCTTCGATTATAGTATATATCGCTGTCCGGAATTTGAACAACTATTTTGATAGGTCTACTCCTGCCTTTTGCAGGGACGAAAACCGTTTCAGGCGCGACCTCGACCCACGATATATCTTCAACCGGCAAATACTGCTTTTTCTTCACGCTTTGCGCAACATCGATAATGAAGTGTTTCCCATTCCCATCTGGATTTATCAGTTTCAAAGTTTTGCTGTATGCTGTATTTCCCGGCTCAGCATATATTTTTATAATTCCTGTGGTCGCACCGATGCCGACACTCCACGAAATCGCAAAAAAACAAATTACCACAAGAAATGGGATATATCGCATAATTCATACACCTCTATCGAACAACCGTTATCGTTCCATTACATAGCGCTTCGCCTTCGACTTCTATCATATATATATATAGCCCTTGTTTTACTATTCGCCCATCTTTTGAGCGGCAATCCCAAACGCTGTTTCCTTTCTCCGACTTGTAAATTTCCTCACCCTCTAAATCGAAAATGTGGATAATTCCTTTGCCGAATACCATCCCCGGATATTTAAAATATGCTTTATCATTTTTTTCGTCGCCGTTTGGGGTTAGAATGATTGGTCTGCAATCACATTCCGATACGGCAAATACGAAGCACACTTTAACAGTGTCCATCTGATTTGGCTCGCCATAGTCCGGTTGGTTATCGGTGCAGGTTAATTTTGCACATACAGTATCGCCGTTTGGGAAGAAAAACTCCGGAGACGCCATTTCAGGAAGAAACATCAGCGTATCCGACCGCCATACGAGTCCAGCGTCTCCATAATGAAGTGTTCTATCGAAAAGTTGCAGCACCACAGAAGATGAATCGACATTGCGCCAGTGGTCTTCGAGCACGAAAACTACATCGTATTGCTCATCGAAAATAACCTCATCTTCAGCAGGGTCGCTCGATACAACGATAGGCGGTGTCAAATCTACAAAAAACGACCATTGGTGTGTCCCGCGCAAATGGTTGCCAGTAAAGTCGTCCGCAGAAACGAGTTCCACATCGACATTTTCTCCGTCTGTGAAATAGTGTGCTGGCTGAGGATAGAAATAAAGCGATTCGTTCACAGCATCGTAGATGAGTTCTACTCCATCGACAGTATAATTTTGCCCAGCAACACTCAAAACGATCGTGGATGGGTCAACACCCGTGTCATCGTATAGATGCATAACGATTTCTTGATTTTTGTTTGTTGTAACAGTCAGCGGCAGCGGTCGAACAATCTCGGCGGCAGGACCGAGACCAAAGTGCAACGGCATAATGTCGGTTGCGCAGCAGGACATATCTGTGGAATCGCCTTGGTCGATATCGTTGTCGCAGGACCAAACACGATATACAAAATTCGCTCCCTCGATTTGTCCCGGAATTTGCTCGATTGTTTGCCATATATCTCCACCGATATCCTGCATATCTACTATATTTGATGTTCCGTCATCGAGGTCGCCATCATTGTCCCATTCCACCCATGCATGGCTTACACCAGAGGGGTCGATAATCTTCGCCTGAATATAGAAAGGAGAATTTGGCATAAGAGTTGTTATCGAATCGGGGGAAAGTTCGGTCATATCCGGGCAAATTGTATCGTCGTCAGGAATTAAGAAGCACCATCTTCGCAGCGAGTCGGGCAATTCATTTGGCTCGCCGTAGTCGGGACTGTCGTTTGCGCGCAAAATCGTTATGCAAACTGTGTCCCTGTCCCAGAATGTATATCCTTCGACAGATGGATCCCAGCAGAACAAATCGCCGGTTACCGTTACACCCGGACTGTTTTGGTCGAGCGTTACGAGTATCGGCGGGAAGTTATCGTGGCTTTGCCGGCAATCTATGGCAAATAGCACGCCATCTACATCAAGTCCGGATTCTTCATCCCATAATTTGAAGCAAATCTGCGGCTGATGGTCGGTTACGATTTCATTCGGCGCAGGATTTCGGTCGGAAATCCTCGGTGGCAGCAAATCTACCCAAAAATGCCAGCGCACAGGTCCCGAATATGGCAAATTGCCCTGATTGTCCATAAGTCGAACGAGTTCGGCATCGACCTGCTGGCGATTTGTGAATGAATCTGTGTGCGTCCAGGTTAAATATGGGTCGGTGTAGTCGAGTTCCGGTAAAAATGTGTTATACATTGTTCCTTCGACCATAAACTGAATGCTGCTTTCATTTATCGAGTCTGCGATTTCCGTAAAGGACATAATAATCGGTTGTAGTGGGTCAGATGTCCAGGTCAGCGGCTGGGGTTCGATAATTGCTGCAGCAGGAGAACAAGGTGCAAGATAATCACCTTCATCGGTATCGAAAAGGTCGTAGCAATCCACACGAATTTTAACATCCCGCGTTTGACAATTAGCCGTGGGTCTCGCGCTCGTCCATGATACTAAATACCCGCCGCGAGTAGCCTCCGAAATAAGCGGCAAAATCAAATCGAAATCGCCGGGGCCAGACCAACCGAAGAATGCTCCACCGGTGCCTTCGGTAAGCGTGGTATATTCAGGGCTAACACCATACCAGTCGGTATCTGCGACAATAAAGCACATCGCACGATGCGCTAAAAGATTTGTCAAAACCATATCAGTTGTGACATCGGAATAAGATGTTCCATCTCCGAGAGTGTGTGGTGATGCATCTGTAACCATAATGATAACGATAGTTGCGCCTGGTCGGAAGTGCATCGAATCGAGTGCATCTGAAATTGCATCGAGCGAGACTTCGGGACCGTCACCTCCGCCGCCGCTCGTTAATCCTGCAATCCAACTTTCAAAAGTCGCAATGTCTCCCGTTAAGTCGTAGCCATACCAGAATTCGACATAATCGGAGAATAAATCTAATCCAAGTCGGTATGATATTCCAGCAACAGCAAGCGATTCAGCAAAATCGTGCAGTCCAGCAGCAACATCATCAATCATACCATACATACTTCCAGTTGTATCGATGCAGAATACGACATCGACCATTCCCGCTCCGCCGAGTGTCTGGACGACGATAGGATATTGCTGTATCCAGCCCGCATCGTATTGTTCCCAAACGGTGAAATTGCTTTCGTCGAGCCCTTCGATTGTGCGTGCGTCCTCATCGAGAACGAGATTGAGCGCCGTTACCAGTGGAAACTGGTCTGTATAAATTCTATCGAGAATAAGGTCTACATCGGAAGGCGGCGGAACATGAAAGTAAAAGAACCAGCAGGTATCGAGAACATTCGGGTCGCAGCCATAGTCCGAAATCAAATCTTCTGCGTGAAGGCAAACCCATAAGGTGTCTTCGAGGTCGAACGAAAGCCCAGCGACTGATGCTTCCCATATAAGCGTATCGTGATACCATCTAAAAGAAGGACTGCCTATGTCATAGTGGAATGTATCGTCATCGGGAGTTATAACGGTAAATATTATCGAGGTGCTGTCCACGCCCGCGCCGTCGTCTAATACAGGACTAGTGACTGTTGGAACAAGGTCTCGGCAACTGGAATACATTGGCGGTTCGGTTCCTGTCAAAGGCACCATCGGAGGGAGCGTATCCATAATAAACTGGCAGGTGAGCGGCATAGTTGCCATATTTCCGAATGTATCGGCGACTTGAACAATGGAGAAGTTAATCGTATCGCCATCGGTGAACCAGGTGGAAGGGATAAAATATCCCAGAGAATCCCATAGCAGAACGACTTCGGGGTCGGTTATCGTGTAATCGACGCCGTTCACACGGATAACAAGCGATGTATCGTCTATTCCATTGTCGTCGTGCAAATTAAATATGATAAATGTATCTCTACAAGATATAAAAGCGTCGCATTCTGGTGGGAAAACCATATCCGCTGTCGGTGGGTCGGTTTCTGGTAGAACGGTGAACGCCCCCAAAAGCGTATCCGCAGAACCGCCCGGATTTGTTACAATCAAATCGTGGGGACCGAGCGGCGCAACACCTGATATATCAAGGTTCGCCGTGAGAAGCGAAGCAGTGAGGTAAGTTATGGAACTCACTGTTATTCCCGTTCCTAAATCCACAGTAGGCGTTGCTGCGAACCCGGCGCCAAAAATTGTAACGGAAACACCTAAATCGCCTTGAGCGGCGCTACTCGGTGTAATGCTCGAAACAATCTGCCCCCAAGAAAACGCAAGCAGTAAAAGTAAACAGAAAAATATTTTGAATTTCATCGAAAAGCCTCCAATTTATCTGACAAATATATATTATATTAACAATTTTTTAAAAGTCAATATAAGCATAAAAT
>JALTEE010000529.1 GCA_027007865.1 bacterium | reverse complement strand
GAATAACAATCTAAAAAAATAAAGGTAAATGATGATATATCTCGATAATAACGCAACTACTTCGACAGACTCGCGAGTGGTCGAATCTATGCTGCCATATTTTACCGAAAAATATGCGAATCCATCGAGCATATATGGATTTGCATAGGAATTAAAAAAGATTAAATCATAGGATAAGCAAAGGATTTTATCTGCGATGACCGTTTTTGCTCTTCAAAAATATACAAATTAAACCAGAGGAGATTTTAATGCCAAAATTACCGCCACTTGGCAAAATCGATGCCAAATTTTTCAATGAAGTGATTTATCCGCGTCTCGGTGCGAAACGGAACGAAGTAATCGTCGGACCGCGGCACGGTGTCGATGTCGGAATTATCGAGTTCGGCGATGAAGTTCTTGCAATGTCTGCCGACCCCGTGTTTATTGTGCCCGAATACGGATGGGAGCGCGCCGCCTGGTTCGCATTTCATATACTTTTCTCCGATGCCTGCACATCGGGACTGAAGCCCGCATATCTTGCAATAGATTTGAACTTGCCGCCCAAAATCACCGAAGAGCAACTGCAAATTATATGGCAGGTTTTCCATAACGAGGCAGAAAAATACGGTGTCGCAATTGTTACAGGACATACTGCTCGCTACGGCGGCTGCGATTTCCCTATGGTCGGCGGCGCTGTTGCCATCGCACGAGGGAAAAAGAGCGAATATGTAAATCCAAAGTTTATCGAACCGGGCGACAAAATTTTGATAACGAAAGGTCCTGCAATCGAGGCGACAGGTATTTTTGCAACTATGTTTCCGAAATACATTTCGCAAAGGCTCGGTGAGGATATTACAAGAAAGGCGGAAAAACTTTTCTATAAGATGTCGATTATGGACGATGCTTTGGCAGCGATTTCTGTCGGAACAAGAGACAACGGTGTTTCAGCGATGCACGATGCCACCGAATGCGGACTTTGGGGGGGGATCTTCGAAATCGTGGGTGCGGCAAATTTAGGTGCGAAAATCTATTTCGATAAAATTCCGGTGAAACCCGAAGTGCAAGCAGTATGCGAACTTTTCGAAATCGACCCGTATAAATCTATCTCGGAGGGAACACTCATAGCAACAGTGCGACCAGATAAAGTCAACGAGATTACCGAAGCGATAAATAGTGTCGGTGTCGATGCTGCGGTTATCGGCGAGATAAATGATGGTTCGGATTTAATTTTGGAAAAGAATGGTGCTGAAACAAAACTTCGACATCCGGGTATCGACCCATTCTGGGCGGCATTTTATGGCGCTCTCGAAAACTATTCTAAAATCGAAAAATAAAACAAAAGATAAAAGAATATTTTGGAAATTCTACGAACATACTGTTATATTCTATAGGGTTTCGTGTGAAAGTTTTATTTTTTTTGCGATGATGTCTCCGGCGATAAAATAATCGATGCGATAAAAAATGCGGGATATACACCCGAAAATTTAAGGGAGATAAAATGACGAAAATAGTGTTAATTCCGATTTTCATTATAGTTATGCTATTTGCGGGTCAGCCGCAGCAACTCGTTCATTGTCCCACAGCGGGTATGGCTGAACACGGGAAAATGCTTACACAAATGCTGGTTTTCCCCGGCGACGGATTGCGCGCAAAAGTTTCGCTCGGATTATTCAATATTGCACAAGTCGGGATTTCTTATGGTGCTATGAGACTTTTCGGAAGGGGCTCTGTCGATGTGGACCCGCTGCCGGGATTCGAATTGCGATTGAGAATTTTGAGCGAAGGCGTGAAAATGCCGGCAATCCTTATCGGGCTCGACACGCAAGGATACGGCGCATATAACGATGAATTGAAGCGATACGACCAGAAATCACGCGGTGGATATATCGTTGCGAGCAAAAACTGGTGGTGGCTATCCGGAAATTTCGGGCTGCACGGCGGATTTAACTACTCTTTCGAGGAAAATTTCGCACGAGGATTTTCCGCATTTGTAGGTTTCGACAAGGACATCAAAGATGCGGTTGGAATTCGACTCGAATACGACCTTGCAACAGGAGACAACGAGCCTCCACGAGGCAATGGATACGGCTATTTGTCCGCAGCGCTCTCGATCCACTTCGCCGAAAACGCCTGGGCAGACATCAATTTTTTCGATTTGCTGGGAAATATGCCAGATGTGCCATCACCGTCGAGAGAACTGTTCGTGATGTTCGAGACAAAAGTATTCTGACGGGAAAAATTCGCCGCTTATAGAAATAGGTTCTAATTAGATTTAGTTGGGTATAAATTATTACGGAAAGAAGGTAATGGGTTAATTTGTAATGAGATAAGACAAAGAAATCTTAATCTTCTATTCCGCAATGATAGCGATAAGAGATTTGTGGGCATTTCGTAAGACAAAAATTTTAATTTGCGACGGAAAGAGATATTTTTAGAAGTTGCGCCAGATAGGCGCTTCAATGCTGTTTGTGCGCATTGCGATAGAATCGCAGATAAAGAAAATCGAGAACTTCGCGAGGAAGATACTCAGAAATATACAATATATCGCTAATCATGCAAAATACAAAATCTCAACAGATATAGCCGAGGGTATTAATAATAAAATCGAGAACATCAAACGCAGAGCATATGAAATAAAAGATTTACTACAATACATGAAATTCTTGGCAATCGATGCATTCTATTAACCAACTTTTTCTAACAAGAACCAAAAAGTTTTCGATGACAATTCAATACCTCACAGTTCCAGCATTCTTTCGATTGCGATTTTAGCTTTTTCCGCAACGCTCTGGGGAACATTTACTTCATACATATCTTGTTCCAATGCCCGCGCCACTTTGGCGAGTGTTATCAATTTCATATTCGAGCATATCGCACTTTTCGACATCGGAAATGTCGGCGTATCGGGGAATTCGCTGTTTATGCGCTCCGCCATACCGATTTCCGTGCCGAGAACGATTGTTTCGCCGCGATGGCTTTGCGCATAGCGATACATTCCGCCTGTCGATGCGATGACATCCGCTCGATTTTGCACTTCTGGCGGACATTCGGGATGAACGATTACCGTTGCATCGGGATGTTTTTTGCAGGCATTTTTGACATCGTCCGATGTAAATCTGTCGTGAACATAGCAATTTCCGTCCCAGCAAACGATATTTTCTCGGTTTGTCTGCGCTTTTGCATAGTGGCACAGGTTTTTATCGGGGACAAAGATTATGCCTTTGTTTTTCGGGAACGATTCTACGACTTTGACCGCATTTGCACTCGTGCATACGATATCCGAAACTGCCTTCACTTCTGCGGATGAATTGACATAGGTGATTACCGCATATTCGGGATATTTTTGCCGCATTTTGACGATTTCGCCTGCGGATGCGTGAGCGGCGAGCGGACATCCTGCCTGCGCATCGGGAATTAGCACGACTTTATCGGGATTGATGATTTTCGCCATTTCCGCCATAAACATAACCCCGCAGAACAGAATCACGGGCGCATCGATTTCTTTGGCTTTGCGTGCGAGTTCCAACGAATCGCCGAGAAAATCGGCTATTTTTTGAATTTTTCCCCGCTGATAATTGTGAACGAGTATTACAGCGCCGAGTTTCCGTTTCGCCGATTCGATTCGCTGCAAAAGTTCGTCATCGCTCAATTTTGCATAATCCCAAAGTTGCATTTTTAAAAAACCTCCTGTTTTGCAAAAGATATATTTCAGCGAGCAAAGTGCAAGACAAGATTTTATTTTGTGAGGATAGATTTTTTGAATTTGGTAACTTCGTTGTGTGCTCGTCTTGTCGGTTCGGGGATACGGTATTTTAATGAACATCTCATAATCCACTTTAGGCAATTATCGAAATCAATTAAATATCCAGGACTTACAAATATCGGCTTGACATTATTTCTCGTCCTAATCACCATTCCAATTTTTTCCCCGTGATGTGTGAGCCAAGTCCAATCGCCCTTTTGCGGACCGGGTTCGATGTATTTCCCGAGCAATCTGCTTTTCGCTACGCCGATTGTGGGCAGATTCAGAAAAATACCGATGTGCGCGCCGAGCCCGAGTTTTCGCGGGTGCGCAATTCCTTGACCGTCGAGCATCACGAGGTCGGGCGTTTGCGATAGTTTTTCAAATAATTTTAGCAGCAGCGGCGCCTCGCGGAAAGTCAAATAGCCCGGAATATACGGGAATCGCACATCTTCCGTTCCCGTGTGCAGTTCGAGCAGTTCGAATTTTGGATATGAAAGCAGCACTACGGCGGCGTAAGCAGTGCCGTCCTTTGAAAATGCAAGGTCTCCTGCTGCGATTGTGCGAACATTTTTCGGACCACCATTGATGATAACTTCTTTCGTGAGATTTTTCTGCAATTCTCGCGCTTTATCGATTGTTATGTTCTCCCAATTATGTATCTTCCGTGTTTTCATTATATTTTTGCTCCGTCTGTTATTTTATCGACAATATCTTTTTCGGCGAGTTCTAAATGTGTGCCTTGCCAAAAAATTTTCCCGCAGTTTTTACATCGCCAGAATTTTTTATGATTTAGAAATGTATATTTTGGCACTTTTCCTTCGATTTCATTTTTCCCCACCTGTTCG
>JALTEE010000528.1 GCA_027007865.1 bacterium | reverse complement strand
CTGTTAGTTGCTTTTAATAAATTTTTAGCAGAAACAAAAAAAATCTTGCCTCTATGCAGACGATTATTTAATTATAGGAAAATTGCTGGGGTAGCTCAGTTGGTAGAGCACAGGACTGAAAATCCTGGTGTCGACAGTTCAATTCTGCCCCCCAGCATTTTTTTATTCCATCCAAAATATATCAAATTCCGACAAATCGATAAAAGCCCTCTGTGAAATTTCGTTGTTGAAACTATATAAAAACATCGTTTCCGAAGCAAAATGCTTCGGCTATAATTTTTCATCTTATTATTTTAACAGGTCGAGATTTTTGCTCGAAAAATATGTATTCGATGTAATAGTAAGCATCTTTTGAGGATTTGTAACCTTTCCAAATAGATTACAAAACAACTCGCCATCTCCAGTAAAATACCCTATGCGAAAAACACTTTCAATTAAGGTGATTGTATAAATTCAAATCTCCAAATACAATCAGCGAAGGCACATCTGCCCGAACATTATATCGAGTATTCACCATATCATTACTAATCTTATTCCCCGATGTCATACTCGGTTAAATCCTGCTTAAAAACCATCTAATAATCCCTTAAAAATGGCGTTTCCCCCCGATTGAATTCTTTTCCGCTGGGAACATAATGTAATTGAGAGAGGGAAATAAAACATCAGGAGAAATTAAAATGTTCACAGAAAGTATCGACAAGATTGAAAAAAGTTTGAAAAAATTGGTAATTTTTAACACTAAACGGGAGGGAAAAATGAAAACGGCAACAACAATCATCATTATTATGATGCTGCTGGGCGCGGCATTCGCCGAGACGACCGTCTCCGGCGTTGCCACAGGTGTATGGGATGCTTTGCATTCTCCATACTATGTGACATCCGATGTGAATGTGCCCAGCGGAGAGCAACTCATAGTTCAGCCCGGAGTCGAGATAATTTTCCAGGGACACTACACAGTCCAGGTCGATGCAGGAGCAACACTCAAAGCAATCGGAACATTAGATAATCCAATTATCTTTACAGCGGCAGATACTGCAGTTGGATATGGCGGATTGGTTTTCTACCAGTCTTCCGATGCTTGCACACTCGCCTATGTGGAAATCGAGTATGCAAAGAAAACAGGGACATTCCCGTTTTCGTTCGGCGGCGCTGTTCTCGCTTATCAATCGAATCCCACGATAATAAACAGCCAGATTTCGCACAATTCGGCACAGGAAGGATGCGGCGGCGGCATCGCAGCATACTATGCAAATCCCACAATAAAGCACAATATAATCATTCACAATTCTGCCTTTTATTCGGGTGGTGCAATTTTTACGCTGAATTCCGAGCCGATTATCGAGAACAATATAGTCGCTTACAACCACGCATTTGGCAGCGGCGGAGCAATCGCATTCTCCGAAAATTCCAGCCCCACTCTTGTGAACAATGTCATCCACGGTAATGTCGCGGATTCCGTCGGCGGAGCAATAGACTGTGCATATTCGAGCAATCCATCCATCATCAATAATACAATTGTCGAAAACATTGCAGGCATTAAAGGTGGTGCTATTACTGCATCTTATGCATCAAATCCGATGGTGATGAATTCGATAATACAGAATAATTCCGCACCGGACAGCAGCGAAGTTTATTTATATGGATTTTCCGGATATCCCTGCGAAATTTTCACATCGCATTCCAATATCGATTTATCGAGATGGACTTCAATGGGAATTTCAAATATATCTGCTGGTGCGGGAAATATCGATGCGATGTCCGCATTCGAGGACAGTTTATATCACATTTCGCCACTATCTCCAAACATCGATGCAGGTGCAGAAAACGATGTATATGGGGAATTTGTTTTGACCGCACCATTTTACGACCACGATGGAATATCACGACCTATTGGAGCGTCATTCGACATCGGAGCGTATGAATACCGCCCAACAGCAGCAATGAATCTCTTCCCCGATTCGCTCGAATACGGCGATGTTGAAATCACAACCGATGCGCACAATGAAATTACTATCGCGAGCATAGGCACGGGAGAACTTATTGTCTATAATATCTACTCTACTAATCCTGCATTTGTTCCCGACGAGACATATCTGACATTATCTCCCGACAGTTCCGTCGATGTCGGAGTGGTTTTTACACCGACAGAAGATACCGCATATGACGATACACTGTGGGTTTGCAGCAATGCAGACACACAATTTGTTCTGCTTCGCGGTAGTGGCGCGACACCGCCAAATATGGTTATTTCCGATAGTGTTATCGATTTCGGCGTAATGATGGAAGGTTCCACAGCAACGGCGACGATAGAAATATCGAACGCGGGTGAGATGAACCTTCATATATTTGAATTGAACACTACCAATGCAGCATTTAGCATTCCTGATACAGAATTTACAGTTTCTTCGGGTGAATATGGAGAAATACCCATAGTTTTCTCCCCGCGCGAAGTGAGACCTTTTGCAGATACTCTATGGGTTTTCAGCAACGATGATACGCAGTTCGTTCTCTTGTTTGCTGATGTCCGTAGAAAACCGACAATATCGCTTTCCGATACATTGCTCGATTTCGGCTCCGTGCCGCAAGGAACGACAAAAACTATGCAATTTACAATGACAAACACGGGCGATTTCGATCTGACCATCGACCATATCGAAATATCAAATCCTGCAATATTCTCTGTTTCAGACGAATCGCTTTCGACAATCGAGCCGGGCGCTTCACAGACAATCACAGCAACTGTTACAGTATATTCTGTCGGTGAATCTTATGGAACAGCATGGTTCTATTCAGAATACGATACCGCAAGTTTGATGCTTTATGTAAAGGAGCGCAGTAGCGAAATATCCGGTGATAACGAAAAATTGCCCGAAACAGCAGAACTACTCGTCTATCCGAATCCATTCAATTCTGCTGTGAATATCGAATTGAACAGCACTTTCCAAAACAGCGACGGTATCGACATAATCGATATGAACGGTCGCAGAATCGCTCATCTCGAACCCGGCGAAAATACTTGGAATGCAAATAACACGGTTAGCGGAACATACTTCGCAACGACCAAAGTCGGCGATAAAATCCTGCAAAAGAGAATAACATATCTCAAATAGAGAAACAGGGGATTACCCTCGCAAACGCGAGGATAATCTCCGCTAAAATGGAGGGGAAAAATGAAACTTCTCAATAAAAACAAGGAATATCGAAATCTTGCGCTTATCGTCGTAGTTGCAGCGGTTTTCTCTATATTCAGCATCGCTACGCATTTCGCAGGCAGTATATATAATTTCCTGATAAGTTATTCTCATATTCCAGCGGCACAGTTTTTGTTCAATTTCGGATTTCTCATTCTATCCGGCACATTACTGGTAACATACCGCAGTTGGCGAAAATCGTCGAAACACGAAACAGAACTCGAAAACATTATATCGAGCATAAGCCCCGATGCCTTGATGATAGTAAGCCCGATGAAACGGATAAAATTTTGCAACGGCTCGACAAAGAAAATTTTCGGATACGATGCAAATGAAGTAATTGGGCATAAAACAGAACTTCTATTCTATAATAACCGAGAGAATTCGGATATACATTCTTCTGTAAATGAAGCACTGCACAAAGATGGTTTTCACATCGGGCTTGCCACCGGTCAAAAGAAAAACGGCGAGATAATTCCTCTCGAAATAATAAGAGCGCACCTCAAAAATAGTCGCGACGATGTTTTGCTTATTCGGGACATAACGGAACGAGTCCGCACACAGAAGGCGCTCGGTGAATTGCTCAGGACATTCAGAGAAGTCGCACAATCTATGCCATCAGGATTGTTCATATATCAATATATTCCACCGGATAATTTTATTCTTATAGATGGAAATCCGAAAGCAGAAGAAATATGCGGTATGAAAATAAATGATATTCGAGGAAAGGATGTCAGAGAGATATTGCCGAATGCCAAGAAAAAAAGACTGCTCGAAGCGTATTGGCGAGTTCTTGAAACAGGCGAGTCTATCGAAGCCGATGACCTTTATTATAGAGACAGGAAACTGAGCAAAGCACTGAAAATCCGCTTATTCCCTGTGCCGGGCAAAAAAATCGGGGTAGCATTTGAAAATGTTACCGAACAAAGATTGTGGGATGAAACACAGGAAAGATTGATTCGGCAACTTCGCGAAGCGCTGACAAAAGTGAAAACATTACGGGGGTTGCTTCCAATATGTGCATCGTGCAAAAAAATTCGAGATGACGATGGGTATTGGAGAAAGGTGGAAATCTATGTGGAAGAACATTCCGATGCGGTATTCAGCCACAGCCTTTGCCCCGATTGTATGAGAAAATTATATCCAGAAATAGCAAATGAGATAGATGAGAATGAAATCGAGCACAAGCATAAAAAGAATGAGCACAGTTCAGTTTCGGCAAAAACAAATAGATATATCGAATCGGCGGTTGCATAAAAGACCCCTCCATGGTTTACATAAACCAAAAAGCACCAGCAGAACCCCCGGTAAAATCGGGGGTTCATTTTTTTCCATTGCAATATTCGAAAATAATCTTATCTTAGAAAACAATCTAATAA
>JALTEE010000527.1 GCA_027007865.1 bacterium | reverse complement strand
TCATTTCCGGGAATAGGTTCCCCCGTGGAATAGCAAAGTAGCGGATATGTTCTGCCGAATGCATCTGTGAATACGATTTTTTGCGCAGAAACACCGGAGAGTTCCTTATTATAGAAATACTCGATTCCATCGAGTCCTTCGCCATCGTGCCCGACACAGCCGATTAGAGTAGATGCAATTTTTCCATACGGATAAAATCGATTGTAAATGGGCGTCATTCCGACACCGCGCAATTTATGCTCGCGGACTTTTGTCGCCTGCGAAATATCGACTTTCCACTCGAGATACACGAAAAATCTGCCATAAGCCTCATTGATACGCTTGAAATAATATCCCTTCGGTTTTTGAAAAATTTGACAAAGAACTGAATCGACCATTTGGGGGTCGTCTATTTGTGATGGGTCGCCATATATATCGTAGAACAAGTTATCCACTGCCAGAGCGATGCCGTTTCGGTCGAAAATGGTTCCCCGTTTTGCCGGGATATCCTGTGGTTTCCGCTGCTGTTGACAGGCTTTCTTTTTAAATGTATTAGACGAAAATACTTGAAGCCCCAAAAGCCTTGCCTGAACCGC
Source organism: bacterium (assembly GCA_027007865.1). Classification (GTDB taxonomy): domain Bacteria; phylum UBP14; class UBA6098; order B30-G16; family B30-G16; genus JAGHAI01. Next base: position 13,673 of record JALTEE010000527.1, on the reverse strand, counting down.
AACTATTGCCACAATCCAGATGATTACGATTGCAACAACACGGTTTATGTTTCTACTCGATAGCATTTCATAACCACATTCAGCAGAATTTAACTGCATTCGAAGGAAAGCGATGAGGGTGAGAAAATTCCGTTTATAGAGATAAATGTCCCGATAATAGTTTTGCCTCGAAATTAGGAATTTTATGAAATATAGAAAAATCTATAACATTTTTTTATGCGTTTATGAGAGCGCATAAATTGCTATAGATTTCCGTTGTGTAATCCCCATCGCTTGCCCGAAGGAGCTGCGACAAATCTTTCCCATTTCTGCTTGAAGTAATCTCTTATAGTAAAGATGCTTCTTTTCCATTTTGATTGCGGAGTTTGCTCTGTATTTTTTTGCAAAACTACGCAGACTCTTTCCTGCGGTGTCGAATACCGCAGACCACACATCTGTTTAGCCAGTTCTTCGAGCCGTTCTGGCGAGCTTAGATTAGCGATTTGGATAAGTTTTTTAGAATTATCCGCCTTCAATTCGAGAAGACGGTTCTCGAGGCGAGTGATTTTCCTCGACAGGGACATCGTATATGCACGCTGCCACACGAAGAGCAGCGCAAATGCCAATACTGCCAGTAAAATGGTCGGGGTTTTTATTCTCGCGAAACCCGCCGACAAATTTTTCATGATTATTTTCATATCGTTCCTTTTTCATATCAAATTTTTTGGGCAACTCTCAATTTTGCCGACCTAGCGCTGCGATTATTTTTAACCTCGTCTGCACTCGGAATAATAGGCTTTTTCGTGATTATCTTCAGCGATTTTTTATGTCCACATCGGCAGACAGGCAGTTCCGGCGGACAAATACAATCTTTCGACTCGGTTGCGAAAAATTTCTTCACAATTCTGTCCTCACCGGAGTGATATGAAATCACAGCGATTTTTCCGCCTGGGTTCAGTATTTCGAGCGATTGTTTGAGCGCCGATTCGAGCGCATTAAATTCGTCATTGACTTCGATTCGTATCGCTTGAAATACTTTTTGCAGGACATTTTTTGTGGCACTCGACGGGAAGAGACTTTTAATAATTTGCGTCAGTTGATTGGTGGTCGCAATGGGCGACTTTATCCTTGCAAAAACTATCCGATTAGCAATGTATCGGGATTGTGAAACATCGCCGTATCTTCGTAAAATCTCTGCGAGGCGTTTCTGTGGGTATCGGTTGACCACAATGTAGGCGGTTAGTTGGGAGTGCTTATTAAACCGCATATCCAGAGGACCGTCGTGCCTGAACGAAAATCCTCTGTCGGGGTCATCCACAACCTCTTGACGCAAACCAATATCCAAAAGGACGCCATCCACATAATTATAGCGAGCCTCTTCCCGTACGAGGCTTTCTAGGTCTGCAAAATTCCCCTGAATCAGGGTAATACGATTTCCAAAGAGCGAAAGATTTTTGGATGCAATTTTCAGCGCATCCGCATCTTCATCTATTCCGATTACTTTTGAATTTTCAAATTTTTTTAATATCGCAGCGCTGTGTCCACCATCGCCGAGCGTGCCGTCCACATAAATGCCATCTTCGTCTGCTATGAGGTATTGCAAAACCTCATTCACCAGAACGCTCTGATGGCTCTTGTTCCGATTGTTTATTCTTTCTTTTGCCACGAATCAAAGAGCTGAAAAATTCCATTGCGCCTTCGTCATATTTCGTATTGCTTTTTTCGATGTGCTCGTTGTATTTGACGGGGTCCCATATCTCAATCCAATCGACCACACCAAGCACGAGCACTTCCTCGTCGAGACCGACATTCTCAATTAGCAATTGTGGAAGATTTATCCTTCCCTGTCCATCGACAGATACATTGTGCGCCCAAGATGCCACCTCTCGATAAAAATTCAGTCCCTGTTCGGGAGATAATTCTTCCGGGTTAAATCCTTCGAGGAAATTTTCAAACTTGTCCACAGGGAAAAGGGCTATGCAACCGCCGATTCCTTTTGTGATTATAAATTCAGAGTAGTTGATACCTTTACCCGCTTCTCTCATTCTAATTGGCAGAGCGAGTCTTCCTTTGGAATCTACCTTATGTATGTATCGTCCCAGAAACATTATAATCCTCGAATTCTTATGAGAAAACGCTTATTATACTATGATTTTCAATAGGTTGCCACTTTTCCCCATTATTATCCACCTGCCTCCACTGAATATCTTATTGATAGAAATGAAATTGTCAAGGATTAATTTCATTTTTTTAAAAAATAATTTTCTCACATTTGTATCTTATTGTATCACAATATGTTGTAATCTATATTTCAAGGAGTATCGAAGAAGAGGATTAAATCGTTTTAAAGATTATTGCGCTATCATTGTGATTTTAATGGGAATAGCGCATTCGAATTTTTAAAAAAGCGGGACGAGTTCCCTCGTTCCGTGCTTCATTCAGTGTTTTTCAGGAATTTACTTATGGCAGGCGAATTCTTGCCCAAAGAGTCATTGTAAATATATAACTGCCGTCGCTCGAAAGTCCCGTTGGCGAAACAAATTGTAACCACATATTTTCAGTATCGCTCGGCGAAATGTTTTCGCCACCGCTGCCAAAAATATCTCCCGATGCCCAAAGTAATGTCCCCTTCACAAAATCGCGGGACGGTGAAAATGCCACAGGAAAAGAACCATCGTTGAACTGCGCACGAAGAATAAATTTGTCCTGACCTGAAACATATCCGCTCGAAAGCCCATCGCAATCCGCCATTTGAAGACCGAATTGAACAGGCATCGTGGAATTATTTGTGATAACAATTTCCTCGCCAGAAGACATCGTATATGTCTCATCAAGCCACATAGTATCGGGAATGTTCCAGCTGTTCGGTGAAACATTGATGCTTAACATCACAGTATCGGCGGTATAGTTTGCCGTAAGCGAGTGAGATGTGTCGGCAGTTATGATTCTTACAGAATCCGTGGGGCCGTCCGCCCAATCGATGAATGTATAAAGGCTGCAATACCGCGCTATATCGTGCCCGCTGACAATTAAATTCACGATGCTGTCCTCGAATGCCCAATTCATCGCAGAATCGGCATAGAAAACATCTCCGCCGATAGAAATCGAGCCATAGTTTTCCGCAGGATTTTTCGCAACCGAAATTGCGAACCGTTTTAAGTATAGTGCTGAAAGACTTTCCGGGCCGGATGCTACAATTGTTCGCTCATTCGAACCTATGCCGTCGCTCCAACCGATGAAATTCCATCGTCTATCGCCAGCGATATCGTCGCTTTGCGACGCGGCAACATCGTGTGATGTTCCCAAAATCCACCATCCATCGTATCTGGCGGAAGCAGAGCCAGAGAAAACCGTATCGTTCACGGTCATTGTGCCAAAATTTTCCGCGGGGATTTTCGTCAGCAGCGCTCTATATGCGAGCGAATAGTTCGCTACTGCATCGAAATCTGATGTAATCGGTAATCGCGCAGTATCCACCCCGCCAAAGTTCCAGCCAGTGAAGATAAATGCGCTATCGGTGTCGATTGTATCTATTGTCGAGACAGCAATTTGTGCAGTATCGCCAATTTGTCGCCAGACAACGAGGCTTTCCACACCAGAATATGTCCCGCCATTTGCAAAAATCCAGCCCTGCGAATGCAGCGGATATTTTATTACGAGCAGCCTTGCGCCACGCTGATAGCTTGCGATTGCCGAATATGGATTGTCCATCGTAATGCTCGTGGCAGGTGAATATTCATCGGTGAAAATGCCGCCGGGTGGAGTTGTGCTCCAATTTGCGAAGAAATAATGCGTTCCGCTCGACGATATCGCTTCACCGTCAGCGGTGATATTCGCAGCGCTGTCAGCAAAGAACCATCCATCGCCAGACAGACTTGGAGTGCCATCTCCAACGCCGACTGCGCCGATTGTCAATTGATATTGGTCGAGCCATTGCCACGACAGCGATGCAGTATCGCTGATTGTTACAGATGCGGTATTCGTTGCGCCATCAGTCGGCGAAATTCCACCAGACGCGTTCCAACCAATGCAGTGATGTCGAGAATCGGTGCTTATATATATAGTAGATTCCACAGTCGCATCGACGATTTCCCCCGATTGGCACCAGACCGTTCCAGCAGGCGACGGCTCGCCAAAAGGAGATGAAATATATAGCGGAAGCATTCCATCCCACTGCCAGAAAATTGCGCCAGCATCGGACAAATTTATCGAAATCGTATCGACTGCGCTATCGGGAAGCGAACCTGCACCGACAAAACCGGTGCACCATCGGTGGCTTTCGCCATCTGGGCTACCGGCAGATGCAAAAAGTGTATCTGTTCCCGCGAGCCAATATGTTCCAACAGGCGGTTCTGGTAGACCAAAATTATCGAAGTTAAAAATTCCCGCAGCAACCTGACGAACATAGTTCGCAACAAGATTTGTATCAGACGATGTGAAAATTTCTCTGTTTGCAGCGGTTTCACCATCTGACCAATTTGTAAAAACAAATCTCTCGCCAGCAGCGCCCGAAACGGTGTCAGGAACAGCAACTTGATGAACTGTTCCACCTGTCCAGTTCGATGAATATGGCGATGCTTCGGCAGTGCCATCCACATAGAGCAAGCAAGCACAAGAAGTGGAAATGTTTATAGAAAATGCGAGAGTTGGGACAAATTTTGCAGGCATCGTTTCTGCGCCGGAAATATCGTAAGCGAGGGAATCACAAAAGATTTCGCACTGTGTCGGCGATGGCAATACTCGCAGATTGATGAAGAAAAGCGTTTCTGGCGGCACCACTGTCAGTTTCGCTAATATCCGCGCAAATATTTTCACGCAGGAACCGAAATCGGTTCCCGTGAGTTCGTCCCAAACGATTGCAGAATTGGATAGATTTACATAGTCGAGAACGCTGTTGTCGAAGCAAACGCGCACTTCGACAGTGTCCAAATCGACTGTTCCAGTATCGTATAGAATGATGGGAATTGCGATTGTATCATCCGCGTTTCCTGTGATTGTGTCATAAGGCGAAACTTCGTATGGAGAATAAATTGCAGCAAGGCTTTCCGACGATAGAACCGCAAATGTGAACGGATTTTCTACGGTGTCGATTGTTCCTGCCCAGCGCGAGAAATGGTATCTCTGTGCACCATCGAAGACGATGGCTTGTGCGGAAATTGTTGCCGTGCTGTCGTTCTGATAATAGCCATTACCGGAAATTGCGGGGACAGCAAAGCCGCATCCGGTGTATGAAACATCGACAAAATGAAGCGTGTCCCAAAACACAGTGGCAGTAAGAGAAGTATCCACCAAAATCGATGCAGGGTTTTCAAGCGTTGCGATATCACCAGTCCAACCTGCAAAAATATATCTATTCCCCGCAACATCGACAGTTTCCGGGGAGACGGAGAAAATTGCCGTGTCGTCTTCGGCATAGTACCCATCACCATAGACCGCACCATAGTCAGATAGAACATCGATTTTGAAAAATCTGCTCCATAACGCAGTTTCCACGATTGGCTCGTTCATCGCTGCTGCGGCGGGATTTCCTGCCCCCGAGTATGAGCCGCTGCCGATGCCGTTCCAGCGAACTAATTTTCGATATGCTTCATCGGGTAAAATCTCTATAGAATCAGGTTCTACGCCAAATTGAGCGGCATCGCCTGACGAGAACCATCTGCCGCCGAATACGCTGCCATAAGGAGAATCGACAGTTAGCAAATATTCGCTGCGCCAAATGACAACAATGTTTATAGGTCTATCACCGACAGCGATGGATAGCGGGTTTGCTGTGATTGTATCGCCCGACAAAAACCATCCTATAAATATATGGCGCGCTCCATCGACATAGACAGTTTCAGGTGAAACAGTAAGAAGTGCTGTGTCACCGGTCTCATAGAAGCCTGCGCCGCTGACTGTTCCCAAAACGCCTTCTGCGGAGATTTTCACAAATCTGCTCCAATTAGCGGTCAATGTGCCCGGAGACGACACATTCATATCGAACTCCGCAGCGGAAGTATCGATTGTTCCAGTCCAGCCCGCGAACTGCAACATTACGATGCCCGATGAATCGATTACAGTTGGCGAAATGGTGATGTGAGCATTCGAACCGTTATCATACCAGCCACCACCCGATGCGGTTCCATATTCGCTGGTAACTTCCATATAAAATTCTATATTCCACTGTGCAGTCAGCGATACAGGAGCGTTCACCGCAAATTTAAATGGATTGCTGTAAGAAAACATCGTCCCTGTCCATCTATTGAATGAGAAACGCACCGTTTGCGTCGATTCGATAACGGCTGGTGTGCATTTTGCTATTGCGGAATCGCCGTCTGAATACCATCCCTCGTCTGTGGCAACGCCTCTCGGCGTGGAGAGACTTACAAAATATTTTGCGTTCCACTGTGCTGTTTCATCAATCGGTTCGCTCATAACCGCTGCTGCATAGGGTTCTGAGCCTGTGTATGCACCGCTTCCTGTGCCATTCCATCCTGCGAAATGAAAGCGAGAACTGCCATCCTGAACAAATGTCTCACCGATGCCGAATAATGCGCTGTCACCCGCGGGATACCAATTTCCGCCGAACCCGCTGCTGTGTGATGTCTGCAAAGTGAGGTGATAGAGTGCGCCGAAATGTGCGGTGAAAGTATCTGGCGCAGAAATAGAAACAGTGTGGCTTCGCTCGCCACCATCCGACCAATTATCGAATGTCAGCATTTCGTCGCTGCTAATTACAATAGATGGTTGCACAGCGATGTTGTGCGGTTCGCCGGCGAACCACGCTGTCGAGTAAGGCGATTCGCTCCAAAGTCCATCCACGATGACAAAACTCGTGCCCGGTGCATCGGATTGAATTACGACGGGTATCGGATTTCCAACGAAAACGCCGGACACTCCACCGTAAGCATCTTCGAGACAATATGATAGGTGGGCACACCACATATCTCCTGCACCGCTGCCATTCACGATGAAATTCACAAACATCAGCGTTTCCGGCGGTGTAATATAAACGCTCGATATACTGGCAAATATAACGATGCTGTCGCCCTGCGGAGTGCCGCTGAGCGAACTCCAATCTATCCCGTCCGGATTTCGCTCAACACTGAGATATGTCAGCAATCCCGTTGGATAGAAAAGTGCAAATTGCGCCGTCCATATATCCGTGAGGGCATCGTTGTAAAGAATTATCGGGATGTGAAGCGTCTCATCTACCGCGCCTGTAATTTTATCCTCCGGGGACACCTCGAATGCTGCGTAATGCGCTGTAAATGTTTTTGCTGTATCGAGTATGGTGCTCGTGCAATTTTGCGTGCTGTCGGAAATTGCTCCGCCAGACCATCGAACAAATCGGTAGCGCACGACCCCGTCATACACAATATCCTGCGCACATATCGGGACAGTGTCGTGTGCGGAATGGTATCCTTCACCTTCTAATACTGGCGCAGCGGAAGCATCGCCACTATCGTTTATTGCAAGGTAGAATTGTCGCTTCCACGATGCGGTTTCCGTGATAGGCTCGAAAATGTATACCGCCGCGGAATCGCTTTCGCCTGAATATGAACCTTCACCAGTTCCGCTCCATCCTGCGAATGCCCATCGGATACTATCTGCAATGTATTCAGTGTCGGGGTCGATTGTTATTATCGCCTCGTCTCCTTCGGGATACCATCCCGACGGTGTCGCCGCGCCGTGTCCGCCATCGTTCACATCGAGCCAATATTCTTTCTCCCAAAGTGCGCTCAATGATTCGGCGTCATCCACAATGAGGGCGAATGATGTATCGGATATTGTCGTATCGAGTCCTATCCAGTTTTTAAAATGCCATCTTATCTCCGCAGTTGAATCGATGAGGGCAGGTTCGATTGTGATGATGGCGGTATCGCCCTCATCATACCATCCCGCTCCCGATGCCGTTCCGCGCTCGCTGAAAATAGATATTTTATACTGCATTTTCCAATTTGCAACGATGCGCTTTGGCGTATTCATAAGTATCCCGACAGGATTTGCTGATGTCGTCGTATCTCCGCTCCATCCGATAAATATTGCCCTTATATTGTCTGATAAATCGAGTGTTTCAGGAGTTACGCCTGCAAATGCAACTATCCATTCGTCCTGGAAACCCTCACCCCAAACAGCATCGAAATCGCTGACAATGTCGAGGTAATTTTGTGTGCTCCATAGCGCATTCAGGGTCTCGGAGCGCACTACGGCAAAAGTGAATGGGTTCTCCGAAGAAGACGATGTTCCGTTCCATCCCCCAAAAATTCTTCTGATGCCATCATTTACAAGTGTTTCTGCCGCAACACTGACCACAGCACTGTCTCGATTAGAATACCAGCCTTCACCATCGCCCTCACCATAAGCGGTGGTCACCCTCACAAAATATGATGTATCGAAAATCGCTGTGAATGTAGTGTCGGAAATGATTAGCACGGTTTGTTCCCGCGTTCCGCTGTGCTGCCATCTATCGAATATGAATTTTTCTCCGCTCACAACAATCGATTCTGGCACGGCAATGCGGTGCGTCGAACCAAACACTGCCAATGTATCGAATGGAGCGGCGCGTTCCATTCCGTCCCAATATATAGTTTCACCATCAACTCCGTTTATTTGCACATTTCGCGTTCCTGCGGAGACAATCGTAGCAACCCCACCAGCGACACCATCAAAATCGCCATCTGTTGAAATAACCGACAATTCCGCATTTCCGCTGTCGATGCTTCCGATGCAAATGCAGAATAATGTGTCGCCCTCATTGAGGGCAAGCGGAGATGCAGATGTAAGGGCAGCATTCAATTCTATGAGCGCACCTACTCTCGTAGTATCCCAGCCGATTGTGAACAACCCGCAAGAATCGGCATTTATGAAATCGAGAATGTCGCTTGGAATTTGAATATTCAACTGTGCATTTTGAGCGGAAATCCCGCTGCCGTGATATAATACGGGAATACATTTTGTTCCGCCGAGAACGATTTCGTCGTCCACAGGTGCTATGAAATCGCTGACATAGTGCGCTGTTGCGAGAATATGACCATTCACAAACAACTGTGTATTATGAACTGTGGAATCTGTAAAAGTTCCACCGCTCCAATGATGAAAATACATATTATCGAACTGCACAGGAGCGGAAATGGCAGCCCATTCACCCTCATTGTAAAATCCATTTCCATAGAGAGGAGCGGAAATGCCCTCACTTTGAAGTTCGATGAGATATTGTCGTGTCCATTGTGCAGTTTCAGTAACAGAACCGATTACAGAAAACGATGAAGGATTGTCGATTCCTAAATATGCACCGTCGCCTTCACCAAGCCAAGACTGAAATTGATAACGAACCGTATCACCCCCAATAGATGAGGGCAGAACAGAAATTGTCGCGCTATCGCCCTCATTATACCAATTGCTGCCATTAGCAGTTCCATAATTGCTGTTGACATCGACATAATATTGTAGATAATACGATGCCGTGTCCGACAAATCGGAAGATGCGATGAACGAATTGACGCGGGCGGCGCCGCTCGACCACATATCGAAAATTTTTCGAGAACTAATCCCACCTTGAAACTGTGGTGCTTCGACAGTAATGAATGTTCCTTTGGGAACATAGGCGCTGAAAGAATCGATATACGATGCGCCATTTACGATAAGTGTGCAGTCTGCGCAGGTAAGAAATGATAAGTGAACGGAATTTCCCACCACAAGAATCGAACTGCCACCTGCCGATGAAGAAACATCGCCGCCGAGACTGTCTATCGCGATGGCAGCGCTCGAAATCGTATCACGCGCTACGCAGAGAAGTTTGAATATTGTGTCGCCATCGGAAAATGCAACGGGAACGCCACTCCCGTAAAGAACCGCATAGTTATCGACAGGATGGTCATCGAACGATGCGTCATCGAAAGGCGAAAAAATATCTACAATTCCGCAAAGATAGAATGGATAAGTAATTTTGACATCTGCATCGGCAATGGAAGCGCTGCCGTAAAAAATAATAGGAATAAAAAAGTAGCATCCCGGCGCTGCAAATATTGTGTCTGGAATATCTATAACCTCGGAAATCGCCGAAGAGCCATAAATAGCGGTTAATAGGTATGGTGCATCCATCGTAACTGCCGTGCTTGCAGCAAATCTGTCTGCTGCGGGTCCGTTCCAATATTGGAAATAATACCAAGTTCCGCCGTCATCGACCGAGTCCGTTGCCGATATCGCTGCGTCTGTGCCCTCTATATACCAGCCATCACCCGTAATCGTCGGTGTTGCGGAGCCGCAGCCAGAAAATGCAGTGCTCAAATGATGGTGTGCTTCCCATTGCGCTTCCTCGACAATGTTTCCGCTGAGTGTGAATGAAAGAACACAGGTATCGGAACCCGTGTATGCTCCACTTCCTGTGCCGTTCCAACCTGTGAATAAATAATAACTCTCGCCCTCATTCACAGAATCTGCACAGACACAAAAATCTATTGTCGAGCCACAGGAAAAATACGATACGCTATCTCCCGTGCAATGCCCGGTTATTATGCTTATGCTGCACATCATATCGAATATTGCGGTGATTGTGCTGTCACCCTCGGGAACGAGAGTGCGCGCCCTCACTGAAATAGTAGAATCGCTCCATCGCTGAAAAGTATATTCCGAACCGTCGACAAACTGGACAGAATCGCAGTCTAACGCTATCGTATCCCACGCATTCGCTTCAAATGTGTATGGGAGCAATTGATTAAAACCATCGATGCGAGCGGTCAAGCCAGCATCGGAACCGAGTATCTGAACGGTAACGGGAACTCCTACAAATACAATTCCAGTATCGATTTCCGCAGCGGAAATATCGTCGCCGGGATTGTCTGTGTGCACAGATGTTTTCGGCAAATCATTCGGTGAAAATCGCACATAGAACAGCGAATCACCAGGTGAAACCGTTAGATTTCCATAGCAGCGCACAGATACTCGGTCAGAGAGAATTGAATATGAAATAGAATCCCATCCGACAGAGGCTTCTAATGCGGCGAGTGCCGTGAGAGCAGCGGGGTCGAAGGAGACTTCGACATAAATTTGAGATACAGACAATGGAACGGGCGCATCGATTAAAATCGGCATATTAAAAGGCGCATCTGCGGCAAATGTGCTCTCCGGAGGAAAAACTCGCACAAAAAATGGTGCGTTACCATATAGTGCTATGATTGTGTCGAAAGAGGCGATATACGCGGTAGTGCTGTAATCGAACTGGTCGGCGACATCTCCGCCGAGCCACTGGACAAAATAAAATGTGTCAGCGCCATCGATTGCGATGCTGTCGGCGGTAATTGTAATTGTGTCGCTCTCATTGTGCCAGCCTTCGCCTGTCAAGGTGGGAGTGGCGCTGCCACAACCGCTGTCGGTAAGCGCAAGATAATGCTCTGTATGCCACAGTGCTGTTTCTGTTGCGGGAGCGCTCAACCAAAGCGATGCAGGATTATCTGTTCCCGCATAGTCGCCTTCCCAGCCATCGAAAATATGCCGCGTCAAAAGAGATGCCTCGAACACCGTCTCCGGCGCAACAGAAAACATTGCTTCGGTATGTTCAAGATACCAGCCCGCGCCGGATGGCGTGCCATAATCGCTGATTATATTGAGATAGAAAAATGAATCATAGACAGCGGTGAATGTGGAATCTGAAATCGGTGCGATGGAGTGTTCGCGCGTTCCGCCATCAGACCAACTGTTAAATCGCAATTCGACTCCCGCCGATGGCGCATACAAGGATTCCGCAGCGATTATGTGGCTTACTCCGCCGAGCCAATCCTGCGAATACGGAGCATCATACGGCGAACTATCGACCCAAACCGTTCCCGCGGCAAAGTCGTTTGTAATCACCACAGCGACAGTTTCAGGACGAACACAAACCGTTCCAGGTTGCGTTCCCGCATCGGATAAATCGTATAGAAAATTCATCATATCGAGAGGTGTGCAGTCATAAGGCGCATCCGATTTTATGATGAATTTATAGAAAAAGAGGGTTTCGGGCGGAGTGATGCTCGTCGGCGCAGGCTGATTCACAAAAACACGAATAGTATCATCGATGCGGGAATAGTCCAGTTCCGACCACGGAATAAGATAGTTTTCCACCGTGTCGAAATCGAGTTGAGTCGTATCATATACTAGGTCGAAACGGAAACTGTCCACATCGATATCGACCACAGCAGTAAGAATCGCAGGCAGCATAATCACATCGCCGCGGTTCACAATCGTGCTTTCAGGCGGAAATACTTTTATTTCCTCGTCGGGAGAATATATAGCCGTTATCGTGATTGGATAATCGAGATATACGCTGTCGCTGTTCGATGTAGAGTCGCCGAATGTCCCGCCAGTCCAATGGTCGAAATGATACCATACGCCACCGTGGAAAATCGAATCCTGCGCAAAAATGCTGACCCATACATCTGCCGGATGCCAACCTTCGCCGGACATATACGGTGTCGTGTCTGGAACACCGCTTTCGTTAATTGTAAGATAATACGATGTGTCCCAGATTGCGTCCTCGACGATGAATTCGTTCACGGAAATTGTTGCGGAACTATTTGTTCCTGTGTAAGAACCGCTTCCTGTGCCATTCCATCCGCCAAAGATGTGTCGAATCGTGGTATCAGCATTGAAAACCGTTTCGGGAACCACAGTTATGTTCACATTCGTCCCCGGTGAATACCAACCACCGCCTGTCGCCGTGCCATAAGGCGAATTAACTTGAACTTGAAAAAATGTATCGAAGACAGCGGTAAAAACCTGCGCAGTATCACGACCATATACGGTGTGATAGCGTGCTCCACCATCAGACCAATAGCGATATTCATATCGAACACCGATGCCGGGAGTCTGGACAGAATCCACTTCTATCGTATGAGCATCGTCGCTTATCCAAGTAGTAATATATGGAGATGCGGTATTCAAAGTATCGTCGATAATAACATTTCCGCCGTCGAACGATGTTTGAACTGTAACTCGTGCTGGCAATTGATATGTAACTTTCAAATATTGCTGAACTTCGGGCGTTTTGAGATAGATTTTGCAGGTATCGGTAGCCGCTAATGCTTCGTCGAGCAAAAGCGCCAGTGCAAACCAGTTGTCCGAGAGCAGATTTGTCAAATCTGTTTTGCCCTGTGCATTTAGATAAATCTCCACATTGCCCGAATCGACTGTTTCTCCGGTGAAATATGAATTTCCCTCAGTAGCGTCGTTATATACCTGCAAATCGGTTCCGTAAGTAGATGGTGCGCCACTTGCATCTAACATATCCCGGCTCTGAATGTGGAGATTCGCCATACCATTATTTGTGCGGATGCTGTCCACATTGAGTCCCAGAACAGCCTGCTCGATTATTGCGCTGTCGGGAATACCAGTTGTATTGAATTGCAGAACCACCAGATGTTGAACCATCGAACCTGCGAGTCCAGAGCAATCGCGTCGCTGCGCTATTTGCCAATTTGTTGTCGCTGAAGCACCAAGAACTACTGTGTTTGCACAGGGCGTATGCGTGGCATACAGACATCTACCCCAATCGCCAGACATAGAATCGGACACGAGAGATATCTCCGCTGGGATGATAATTTCGTGAGAACCATTTCCAGAAGCGAAAATGCGAGAAAATAGAAAAATAAAAGAGAAAAAAATTATATACTTTTTCATCTCAATCCCCCCCAAAAATTGTTTATTTTTATAATAAAACTAAAATATAACTTTTATGC
>JALTEE010000526.1:607-4588 GCA_027007865.1 bacterium | reverse complement strand
CCCATACGAAACGATATCTTCCCGCATTCGCACTGCCAGAATACAGTCTGTTCACCATTTTGCCGTCAGGAGAGAAAATTGTTACGGACATATCGCCATCTTGCGGCACCGCTACTTCGATGCTTGTGCTCGAATTGAACGGGTTTGGATACGCCACTGCGGAAAATTCTTGCGGAACCGATTTTGTAGAAATTTTATATTCTCCCGCAGGAAGTGTTATGCTGTTCACATCATTCATATTTATATCATATCCATTCCCGGTCAAGACAAGAGCATCTGTGGAAATATTTTGGGGATTCCAAGAAATCTGTATTTTTGAAGGCAGCGAAATAGTCCATTCGCCGCTGTGCGAAATATCTCGCAATAGTTTTCTGCCCGATTTATCGACAATCGCGGGCAGCAAAACACCAGGCGGAGGAGGAGGCATAGCAACATCGAAATTATCGTCGCCATCTCCGATATACAAGTTTTGCCCATTTGCGGTAATTGTAAATGTCCAATTAGGTTCGGCTGCCACAGATTTCGCGGCGCATCCCGATGCGGGAACATTAAGCGTGCAAGTATCGAGAACAATAAGCCAATAGCCTTTGCCGGGTTCGATGTCCGAGGCAAAAGTATAAGCGCCATCTGTGCCAGCGGTAGGGTCCCACCAAATTAAATCCATCGGAACGACATCGGGGCAGGTGTTGAAATCGGATACATCACCGACACTGCCAATTATATAATAGCCCGCTTCTCCAAGAAATCTCGAATATTCGGGTGCACAATAGCCCACAAGCTCGACATCTTGGTCATAGGTCGTAGCCACCCAGTATCCGTATCCGAATTGTAGCGAATCTTCGGATGTATATCCACCAACGGGGTCGTATCCGAATGCGGGAGGAAGCGCAGACGGGAACACATCGACAAGTTTCGCACTGCGAGGCATAAGCGGAATGCTTATCATATTCCAGCCCGCATACAGATGAACAGTAGTTGTGCAAGCCGCCCAGGTCGAATCCGTGAAAAGATACGGCTCTGAATACGCACTTTCATTTCCCCAGATGTCGATTGAAGCAATGTGGAAATACCTGTTTGGAGAACCGACCATAACCGATGAGCGCAAAAGGCGCATAGTATGAGCGTAAGTCGTGCCTGCGACTTCAGCGAGACCGAGTTCGGGCATACACAGCCAAGATTCCGATGCAGCGTGCTCGACACGATAACTGTTGCCAAAACCGCCAGCAGTATCGCTCCAATTGATAACAACCCACCAGTCTCCTTCTGTATATTCGATGTGGATATCGTCGATGTTCACGGGATATGGCGGAGTGTCATCTATGAAACACAGTTCCGATGCACTCGAACTTTGATTGCCGAATTTATCCACAGGAATAACAGAGTAGCAGTTATCGTTATAATTGTCATCTGGCGACGGTGATGTATCGAGCCAATGATAAGTGCTCGTGAATGCGTCGTGTTCGACCGATTCAACAAAAGTGCCATTTCTATAAATATCGTAATGGTCGATTCCAACACCTGCATCGAACGACGGCTGCCACCAGATTTCTATGTTTAATTCGTCGGTGCACCTCGCTATCGAATGCATAGAATCGACATTCGTAGGATTTGGCGGAGTGCAATCGAATGTGGTATTCACGACATTCGACGGGTCGGAGATATTGTCCATATCGTCATAAGAAACCACTCGGAAATAATACTGCGCTTCTTCGAGTCCGAGACCATCGAGCCCGCAAAGTGTTATTGTCAGTGTATCCCATACTCCGCCCGAATGTGTGAATACAGGGTCGCCGATGTCGTAAGGACCGTAAAATACGAATCCTTCGGTAAAAGAATTATTTCGCGCCTGCTCGATTTTTAAACTGGTTATATCGCCCTGACTCGTATCGACGATTTGCAGTGTGATACAGTTTGTCGTGCTACACGGGGTAAATGTTTCCAGTGGCAAGACCATCATTGGAACGACGCCTTTATCCACCGAAGAAGTATCCCAGTTCGACGATGCACAATAAGTCCAGTGATTGAGGCTGTCGAAAGCAACGACAATATAGGCATAAGTTTCGCCGTCGAGCAAATCTATATCAGGGTCAGCATCGCAATCGTCGCAGTAATGATATTCCGCATCGGTCACATAAGAATCGGGAACATATTCATTCAACAGATGAGCATAATCAGCAGTATCGATTGGAAAAAAGTCGTCGAGGCTGTCCAATCGAACGCGATATAGTCGATATGATAAAAGCCCCGCGCCACAATCGAATGTGCTTTCATCGCCGACGAAAAATGCAACGCTCAATCCGCCGGATAAGTCCTGCTCAATTGTAATGCTGTCGATACACTGCGGACCATAGAGGTCGCATATTTTTTCGCCGCTGTCATACCAACTTGTCGTATCGGATTCTGTTCGAGCGCGAGATGAGAAAATATAGCGTCCGCAATCTTCCAGCGGAGACCAGCCGTAACTCGGCAGCGGTGTCCAGTCCGAAATGGTGGTATCACCCGTCGATATGTTTATTAGTCTGTATTGATAAAGCATTCCACAGCGTGGAGTGCAGTGGTCGATGTCGATATTCACGACATAGGATGGCGCTTCGATAAAATGCGGAATCGGTTCAAGAATTGCACACATAAGCGGGTCGGGACCAACAGTATGAACTTGCTCGATTATATTCTCGTATGATGGGAAATGACCGTCGCCGCGGCAGGAATATCCTGCATAGTCGAACGGGACAACGGCATAATAATAATATGTGCTCGGTTCGACCGTATAATCGTAGTAGCAATACATTTCAGCACCAGTGCTCGGCACAAAATCCATTGGCGGAGTGCTTTCGAATATTGCCACGAGGTCGGCAGGATTTGTCGAGCGATAAATTTTATATCCTCGCACACCCGATGCATCGTCGGTGCTGCGCTGCCAGATAAGTTGAACATATTCGCCTGAACCGAACCAGGTGGCATCGACGAACGGAACGATATGCGGGTCTTCGAGGTCGTGCATAATCGTAATCGGCGGAGACCATTCAGATGTGTCGTCCTCGAAAATTGCGCGAACTTTATATTCGAATATTTCGCCGTCCGATGCGCCATTGTAATAATACCAGTCCATCGCTATAATAGCGGATGTATCTTCCATTGCAGCGGGGTCGCCAGCAGAAACGACATGGCGCATAAATTGGTAGTGTGTTCCAGCAGGGTTCGCATCGATGAATACACTATCCACTCGCAGTGTGCATACTCCCGTAGGTGCATAATCGAAACATATAGGTGTGAGTGCTGCATTAACAGGTGGCGGCTCCTGCCCAAAAATTGCTACAAAGATAGCGAGAAAGATAAATAATATAAATGCCTTCCGCATAAAAAGCCCCCTTAATTATATAATTTATAATATTTGCTAAAAATACGGTTATGCGCAAAATCCGCAACAATAAATTCACAGAAGTTAAAACAAAACCGCAACTTACGATTACTCAATGAACTCCAACCAACTAATATTATAAGAAATATATAGATTTAATTGTTATCTATCACATCTGTTTTAATTTGAGTAAAATTATTTCCCTTATTCGCAGACGCAAGAATTTTTACCCCGTCGAGAACAGAATTTGCATATTTCTTATATTTTTCGATATATTTTCTTGCCACAGGCGGTTTCGCAGGAAATGCGTATTTCTCGGGATTGACCGATTTGCCATTCACTTTGATTCTGTAAAAAAGATGAGGACCCGTGGAATATCCTGTCGAACCGACATAGCCGATAAGTTGACCACATTTCACTTTTACACCTGTTCTAATTCCCTTGGCGAATTTCGATAGATGACCATATATGGTTTCGATTCCGTTAGGGTGTTTTATTTTAATGTAATTGCCGATATCGGCTTGTTTGCCTGCGTAAAGAACTACACCATCACCAGACGAAACGACAGGAGTTCCAATCGGCGCAGCATAATCCACGCCGAGATGCGGACGATAGATTTTGAG
>JALTEE010000526.1:0-597 GCA_027007865.1 bacterium | reverse complement strand
GTTTTCAGCATCGATTTACGCATAGAATTGCCTTTCAAATCGAAATATCCATCCCTGCCCTCGGGGTCCACATACCAAATTGCTGTATGAACCGTATCGGGAGTTTCATACTCAGCCAGCAATATTTTACCGACGCTTATAACCGAATCGCCGAACTCGATTTTTTCATAGGCAATGCGAAAACGATGACCATTTCTCGTATCTGTAACGAAGTCAAAATCATAAGCGAGAACATCGGTAAAGTTCATTATCGCTTCGGGTTCGATATCCATCTTTCGCATAGATTCCCAGAGAGTGCTTTCTACTGTTCCTTCGGCGGCAAAAACAACTCTTGTCAGCGGAATAGAATCTTTTTCGGCGACGAGTGTGCTCCCGTTTCGGAATACGATATATTTTTCCCACGGAGAGCGCACAAGTTCGAAGCGTTGTGCGGAACCATCGCTCCAATAGTCGAGTTCATATTTATCGCCGGGATAAATTTTTCGCATATCAAGCACACTTGACAGCGGTTTCCGCACCGCTTCGACAATCGACGGTGGAACGCCTCTGTCAACAAGTGCCCAAAACAGCGATTGGTCGGGTTGAATAGTTCCGCAG
>JALTEE010000525.1 GCA_027007865.1 bacterium | reverse complement strand
ATTTCCAATAGAGCATTTGTTTTGGGGCATTTTTTAAAAATTCAACAACTTTTATTTGTATGTTGTTATCAATTGTTTACTCGCTTTCTCTTTTTATTTTCGCTCCCAATGTAACCAATTTTTCCTCTATTTTTTCGTATCCTCTATCGATGTGATATACACGGCTGATTTTCGATTTTCCGCTTGCGGACATTGCAGCGATAACGAGCGATGCGCCTGCGCGGATGTCCGATGCCATAACATTCGCTCCGCCGAGCGCTTCTACGCCAATGATTGTCGCTCTGTCGCCGAGTATCGTTATGTTCGCTCCGAGCCGTTGGAGTTCCATAACATGCAGAAATCGGTTTTCGAAAATGCGCTCCCAGATGACGCTCGTGCCATCTGCGCGGCATAATGCAGACATAGCGAGTGCCTGCAAATCTGTTGGAAAACCCGGATACGGGTCGGTGATTATATCGGTGCTTTTCAGTCGAGATGGTGCCGATATTTCAACCCAGTTTTTCCCTTCGGCAATTTTTGCGCCCATATCTTCGAGTTTAAAAAGCACGGCGGAAATATGTTCGGGTGGACATCCTTTAACGCGAACTTTTCCGCCTGTCGCAGCAGCGGCGAACAAGAATGTTCCCGCTTCGAGCCTGTCGCCGATAGGTCTGTAATCGACCGCACTCAACGATGAAACGCCGCGAATCGTAATCCGCGATGTGCCAGCACCTTCTATTTTAGCACCCATTTTGTTCAAGATATTGCATAAATCGACTACCTCGGGGTCTTGCGCAGCATTGATTATCACTGTTTTGCCAGATGCGAGCACAGCAGACATCAGTATGTTCTCCGTTCCCGTATGGCTCGGTCTGTCGAAATATAGAATCGCTCCTGCTAATTTTTTTGCTTTTGCGGTTGTGTATCCGTGTTTTTCGGAAATTTTTACGCCGAGTTGTGCGAAGCCGCGGATATGTTGGTCAACAGGTCTCGCACCGATAGCACATCCACCGGGCTGCGATACTTTCGCTATGCCAAAACGCGCAAGCAGCGGCCCCATCACGAGAAAACTCGCACGCATCTTTTTCACGAGCTCATAGGGCGCTTCGTAAGAGTTCACAGAGGAAGCGTCGATAGTGATTTTATGCGATTTTTCGTCGAAATCGGCAACAGCACCCAAATGTTGTATCACGGCGAGCATAGTTCTTACATCCGCGTTGTTCGGAACATTTCGAAGAACAGTTGTCCCTTTGCTTGCCAGCAGCGACGCTGCAATCATAGGCAAAACCGCATTCTTCGATGCATATACAGAAACCGTTCCTTCGAGTTTCGTCCCGCCTTCTACGATGAAATAGTCCATAATTACCTCACGAGTATAGCACGGCGGTTCGTTTCAAAATCGCCGCTGCGAACTTTTATAAAATATAGCCCAGATGGAAATTTTTCTGCATTCCATATAATCCGATGTTTATGCGGTGTAACATTTTTTGTCCAGACTAATTTGCCATCGATATTGTAGATTTGAACATCTGTGCTGGAAAAATTTTTATCGATTGTAATTGCGCAGGCTGAATTGAACGGATTTGGCAAAATTGAGACCGAGAATTTTTGTGGCAGTTCATTTTCTTTTTCGTCGATTATTCCAGCGGTGAACCTATATGTATAATATGCGGAGAGCCGATTTGCATTGCTTGCGCCGAGCGTGAGCGTATTATATGTTGCACTGTCTGGCGGAATACAATCTTCTGCGGGAGAATCATCGTCTCCGTAGGCGGAATAGACAACGATATTTACGCTGTCCGCTCCGGGAAGAGAACTTTTCGGTATCGCAATTTCTCCGAATGTAAATCCGCCATACCAAGGTGTTCCGTATGCGCCTGCAAAACCGTTTTCATATTCTGGGGAAATTTCTGCCCAAAGTCCGTCATTCCAGCGGGAGACAACAAAATGAAACGAGCCATAAGACCATAATATACTCGCTATTAAATCCGGCGCCGTTTCAGGCTGAAAACAGACATAAGTTCCGATATGGTCTGCATCGGTTACCAGTTCGCCCGAATATCCGCCCGAACGATAGTCTATCGCTACCGAAAATACTCTGTTGTTCCATAGATAATCGCTATCCCAGACATTTCCAGTGGTAAAACCTACATATAGATAATCATCATCATCGGTTATGTAAAGGTTTCTCATATCAAGCCAGGTTTGTTCGAAATCGTTAGGGTCATGTGTCGAATATGTAATGTCGTTGTAATCCCAGTCTTCCCTGTGTCCATCGACGCAGATTCGACCGGGAGAAGCGTAAAAATAATATCGTTTTTCAACATTTTTTGGGGAGTCGGTTGTAGCGCAATATTTTCTTCCACCGCCGAATGGCATAATTGAAAAATCGTCTCTATAGGCAAGCGCGCTTGTCTGAAGATAATCTGTCTGTGGCACATCATTTACCATTGGAATTGCGTATGCAGTTTCTTCGCCATCCGCTGTTGGTCGCAGCGAATCGCCATCGGTAAAAAACACAGCAAAACTGTCATAATCGCTATATATAAATAGTGTCGGCGGGTCGAATTCCAATCCGGACATATCGGGGAAATCGAATGTGTTATTTTCAGGCAGCGGCATAACAGGGTCGCCAAAGAGATTGTATTCGAGAAAACTGCGCTGCTCAATCCAATAGTTCATATCGACGCCATCGGCATACCAAAATTTTATGTCGCTTTCCCATTCGCCCGGATTTCCGGGTCGGTTGGTTCCCAACGCCTCAATAAAATCGAAGTTATATCGCGACATATTTTGAGGTTCTGTTATAACAATTTCCGGACCATCGAAATAATAGTCAGGTGCGCTATATGCTGTGCGTGAGCACCCCCAAAATGCGATTGGACCACCCGGGGCGGGAATGAGCACTTTCGGAAACTGCGGCATATCGCCTCGACCGACAAGTTCGCCATCGTAAATCCCATTCAGGCAGGAACCCATCATCATCAGTGGAGCGAAATTGCGATACGGCAGTGCATCGGCATCGTCGGTCGTCCAATCCGTTCCGTCGTCAAAATGCGCACTCGAACCGCTGCCATGAGCAAAGATATAAACGATACCGTAATCGTTGCGAAATTCCGTATCGAAGTTCGATTTCGAATATTGTCCGCGACTTGCGTAAAGTTTTGTCAAATTGGCATTTGCGATGTATCCGTCGCGGCAGGCAAGCATAGTAGTGTGTTCGCCATCGAATACATTTCCGAATGGCATACCCGCAGCGAATAAAATGTTGTCGAAAAGTTCCGGTGTGGCAGCATCCTCCCATCTGCGAAGTCTGTCCACAACGAAAATCGCATCCGGTTCATCGGAAGTGGGTATCCTGCCGATGTCGTAGTTCACAACCCAGTCGTAATCGGGCGACGAATAGAAGAAATCGGTCGGGACAAAAGCGTCGAATTCGTCTCCGCCCCATGCGAGGTCTGTGCTGTCGCGGAAATAATAACTCGGTGGAATTTGCGTTGCATCGCCGAGAATCGTGATAGATTGCAGAGATGGATGTGCGCTGTCGTCTCGCAGAAAAGAAACGATTTTCATTGCTAACTCGGTATCGGCGGAAATATCGAATCCTGCGGGCGCCGCAGCAGGATAGCCCCAAAGCGATGGGAATTCTGCCGCAGAATATGTGCTGTCGATTTCTTCGGCGGTTATAATTGCAGAAGAAATGCCCCATTCATCGTGCAACGCAGCGAGCGATTCTGCAACAGAATAGAGCGATTGCACTGTCAAAATTAAATTTTCATCGTCAAATGAAATGCTTTTTGTCGAATGAATCTGAGAATTATTCTCCTCGTTTCCAAAAACCGATATCGTTGCACTTTTGAAAACTCGATATTCGCCGAGTATGGGATTGTATTTCACGGCGGGAATGTTTATAAAAATGTATGTGCTATCGTTGCTTTTGCCGGCGTGCCAGCGACAGGAAAATTTTCGCGGGAAAAATTCATCGGCAGAATAAATCGCATCGTTCGGGATGTAATCATCGGCAATTCCGCTGCTAATCGGGTGCGGCGTTCCGACAGGAACGAGAACGATGCCATCCGACAGTTTTTTGGTATCGCTCCACCGCTGCGATAGTATTTGCACATCTTCGATATTCCATTTCCCAGCGATAGAAATTCGGCGATGAATATATGGCAATTTGGGCTCGCCACAATGACCGTAGTTATCGAGACCGGAAATTCTCAACTCGTAAAAACCATCGTGGGAACGATGAATGCTGATTTTTGCATCGGGCAAATTCACATCTGTTTGCGAAATCTGTCCCGCAAAAACAAGCGCAAAAAAGAATGATAATGTAATTAGATAACGCATTCGACTCCCCTCCATTTTAGTAAATTATATGACTCATACAAAATGGGAAAAACCTTACTGTCATTCCACTGCTTGACAGCGGAATCCAGTAAAATCGATATTTCTGTCGGACAGTGACATTTAGTTATTTTACAGGTCTTATAATATGTTATATCCGAAAATATTTTTCTATTTTCGATATTGTTTTTTCTCCGAGTTCGGAAATTGTTTTCAGCGTTCCCGATTTTTCAGCGGAGCGCAATTTTTCCATAGAATCGATTCC
>JALTEE010000524.1 GCA_027007865.1 bacterium | reverse complement strand
ATTTTGTCCCCACCATTCTGGTTGAAAAACTTGCGCAAAAAAGCATATCTATCAGTAAAATTGAGACACTAAAAAACAACTATGAAATTCTGGAAAATTGCAAAAATAAAAGATTTATCCTTAAAAAATGTAAGGAATTTGGTATTATTAAGTAGTCTGCAAAACAATTCTTATGAAAAACCGTCTTCAAATGATAGTTCTATTTTCTCTCGCGCTTTTTTCTGCCACTTTTGCCGTCGGTAAATGCGGGACGCCCGATGCGGTGAGAGAATTTTTGCGAACGAAGCGAACGCAAACTCCGCCGTCTCTGCCGCTGCGATACGAAACGACTCATTTCGTAATTCACTACGATACCACAGGCGAAAATGCCGTCCATCCGGGCGATGAAAATGGCAATTTCATTCCCGACTATGTCGAATCGACAGCGATTTATCTCGAATATGTTTTTGAGAAAATTGTCGATTCGCTCGGCTATCGAACGCCGCTGCCCGATACAATCGGAACACCCGATTCCACCGAAAACGGCGGAGATGCACGAACGGATGTCTATTTCGATGGCTCGCTCGGCAGCAGCGTCTATGGAATGACATATCCGCTTCATCAGGACAGCATAGACGGCAGTTGGAAAGCGACAGCGTATATCGAAATTCAGCCCGATATGACGAATATTCCCGGATACGAAGGCGACCCGTATTCTCCGCTAAAAGTTACCTGCGCACACGAATTTTTCCACACCGTTCAATTTGCGTATCGGCTCAGTATGGACACCGATTTCATCTGGTGGTCGGAAGCGACGGCGGTCTTCGACGAGGAATTTTGCTACGACGATGTGAACGATTACTATAATTATCTGCACATTTTTCAAGATTCTCCGCAGACGCCGCTGTTTTCGCACGATGCGGACGAGAACATTTGGTATGGCGCCGTGATGCTGCCGATTTTCATCGCCGAATATTTTTCCGCACCGGATAGGCGATTTAATGCGAATGCGATAAAGCAAATCTGGGAAGGAATCGAACATACTTCGCCTGAAAGTGCGCTGGAAGAATTTTTGAATTCGCAGGGCACATCGTTCGAGGAAATTTTGCAAACTTTTACGGTCTGGCGCTCGCGTGTCGGCGAATTTTGGAACGAAAATTATTACGCCGAAGGAGCGAATTATCCGCTGCCCGAAATGGATTCGCTCTCTGTGGACGATGCGGGAATCACATTCGACGACAGTTTGCGCGCGCTTTCGTGCAAATATTTCGCTCTGCCGTATAAACTCGAAGCGGCGGGCATAATCGGCGAATTTTATAATATCGAATTCCCAGCAGATGCCTATCTCGGAATTATCCCGGTCGAAATACCGGGCGCGCTCGTTCCCGAAGTGGATTTCACATCCGGCGCAGAGCAACTCGCCGTTGCGGGAAGATGGCAGTATCGAACGATTATTTTTCCCGCCCTCGTTTATTCGTTTTCGCCGTCGCAGTATGCAAACTTTTCAATTTCGATATTCGAGGAGGACAGTCTTTCCGTTCCTGTTGCGCCGAAGAACAAAATCGGGAATCCATATCCCAATCCCAGCGACGGCGAAAGAGTCGTGTTTCCGCTGGAAATTGCTCAGCCGACAGATGCATCGCTAAAAATTTTTTCCGCATCGGGCGAACCGATTTGGAGCGCATCGGAAAGTTATTCATATCCACAGCCCGCCGATATCGTATGGAACTGCAGAAATTCTTCGGGCACAAAAGTTGCGCAGGGAATTTACATCTTCATAGTTTCTACGATAGATGACGAAAAGCGTGGAAAAATTCTATTGATAGGAAATTAAAACCTCACTTTTTCGCCACTTTTGTCGTATCGGCAGGTTTTGCGAAGTTGTAAAGACCCCATATTACTTCGAGAGAATATAGCGAGTCGGTCTGCTCGATTGCGAGCGCCAACGGAGATATCGAGTAATCGATTTTTATTATATCGCTAAAGAATCTGCCGATTTGGAGGAGGTTGCCTTCGGCGGACATCTTATACTTAAAAATTTCACCGCCTGCTATTTTATCGACACCTATCTGCATTCTTTCAGGCTTCGATATGCCTTTTGCCGTAGCGAGTGAGTCGATAAAAGCCATCACCGTTGTTCGCATAAATTTTTGCACGGGCTGCAGAGGATTTCTCTGATGCGAAGGTTTTAATTTGCCACGAATTACGAATTTTAATTTGCCATTGACGGTCATCGTATCTACAATTTGAGGCGCTTTCGATATGCTTCGGAGCGAATCTTTCAACGCCCACATATCGTTTTGCGATTGTGCCGAAAAATAGCACAAAAATTCTTCGCTGCCATTACTCACGAGAATTTCTGGTTTAAAAACCACAGCGCCTTTGACAAACAAAGACCATCTACTCAGATTTTGTTTCACTATAACGGACAGCGGCGGCTTTTTCACCTGCGGCTTTGGGGCAGGCGTTTCAACGATTGCAGACACATTTTCTTGGCTGGAGAAATAGAAATATACCACCACTCCAACAGCCAAAAACAGCAAAACATATAGCAGCGATGTGTATGGTTTTCGCATACTTGTTGCTCGCAGCGGACTGCCGATGTCCTCTGGCGAACTATACAGGTCTATGTCGATTATATTTGCCATTATGTTCTCACGACTCCGTGCGCTGCCAGTCCCAGCGCAATCGACAATTCGGATGGATTTAGTCCGTGCTTGCGAGGTTTCACTTTGACGCGCTTTTTCATTATATCCTTATATTGAACGAGTTGCAAGCCCACTTTGCCAGCGATAGTAGCGATAATATCTTCCTTTATCGGTCTCCCTGCAAACATTATTTTTTCGGGAACCAATGTCGGGTTAATCTGTTTTTCTGCTTCCATCGTGATGGAAACCGTTGCTGCAATATCTTCGCTGAACTCGCGCCAGGTCTTCTTGCCATCGCCGAGCCCAAATAATTCAGGCGGAGTGAATAATTTCCCGCCGCAGCCAAAATTACCTCGCTCGAAAAAAATCACCTGCGAAAACGGCACTTCTATGTTCACAACTGCAACAGAATCTTTCGGCTTCGAGCCGAGTGCGATGGATATTAGATTGAACAATGCGATTTGCTCGGGGTCGATTGCTTCCACGAGCAATCCTGCCTTTTCGAGAACTTGCGCATAGGAATCGAGCGCCTGTCGTCGAACCGCGACAAGAACGGTGGAAGTTTGCAGCGAAAAAGTTGAAAATTGAAATTCATCCAATGGTTCGTTTATGTAATGTCGCAGTTCCCACTCTATCTGGTCTGGTGCAGACGATAAGTATTCGCTCTCCGTCGGGATACATTTCACTTCGGCAAGGTTGACAGGGATATTAACCACCGCTTTCGCCGTTACAACTTCGAGTTTCACGAGCATTTCCACAAGCGATTCTGTGAGAGATGATGGGTCAGCTATAGTTCCGCTGATAACCGTATTCGGTTCGAGGTTGATATTCGCGATTTTATGAACAGTGATTCCGCCTCCAATGCGACCCTCGATGCAAATTAAGCGATTTTCCCCGATATGAATGCCCAGTATATGTTTAGCCATATTTTTTTATAAAATGCTGGAGCTTAAATGCTGAATTACATTTTAACTCGTTTCTATGCTTCGCGTAAGAGTTTATTTCGAAGCGAAACACTTCGGCTATCACCGATATTTCAACAACACAAAAATTCGATTATTAGAAGACAATCGTAAAAAATATGAATATTACTTATTTTCCCATGTTGGCGAACCCATAATAATCTGTCCGTGCCCGTTCGGACAACTTATCGAGAAAAAGAACGAGTCGCGGGCGACGATAACGAATGGTCTGCCGTCGAGAGGGCATACAAAATCGAATGTGTCGCCGCCTTCGGGCAGCATCTTTTTTAACTCGTCGATATTCTTTGTAAATGCTCTGACATAACTGGTGTCAGGCTTATCTTTTTTGTTAACTAGCTTTTTCTGTGCAGTAGTATCTGAAGTATCTGTGGTTTCCGCTTTTGGAACTATTTTGCCGCCGGCGGTTTCAAAATATTTCAGTTCGAGATTAGAAATTATCTGCATTCTGTTTCGGCAGGCATTTCGCAGGCGAACTTCACGCTCCGTTCTTATATAAGGTATCAAAAGTGAAGCGATTACTCCCACAGCAAGGATTATTATCAGTGCATCGAGAAGCATTATGCCCTTTCTCTCTCTCATATTTAGCCCCTTTCATTATAGAGTGTTAATTATTCTAATTTAGTCTACAATAGCCAGTTTTCTTATATCCTTTAACTTATTTTTGCCGATTCCTTTCACATTAATAAGTTCATCTACACTTTTGAATTTCCCGCGTTTTGCACGATATTTTAAAATCCTTTTAGCGAGTGTTCTTCCGATGCCGGGCAATTTCATAAGCTCATTTTCGTCGGCGGAATTTATATCTATCGATTTCGCTCTTAATTTTCTCGCAATATTTCCTGCATCGATTGTATCGCTCGCAATCTTCGTTTTTTGTCTGTTCTGCGATTTATTATAATGCTTGGAAAACTTTTCACCTATTCGTTTTTTGGTGCGTGAAAATAAATTCGCATTATAAAAAGATTCCGCCAATGTCCACGATG
>JALTEE010000523.1 GCA_027007865.1 bacterium | reverse complement strand
CCCAAGTATCGCGCAATGACACTGTGCGATTGAAAACGGGTTTTCCGATTTTATCGCTGTCGGGGTCGGTGCAGAAATATCCCAGCCGCATAAACTGGAATTTTTCACCCGGCTTCGCACCGGCAAGGCTCGGCTCGACAAGTGCACTTTCTATTATTTCGAGCGAATTCGGATTTAGAAATTCCATAAAATCTTTCCCATCGGGAATATCAGATAAATCGGGAATTGTGAATAGAGTGTCATATAATCTTACTTCTGCGGAAATTGCGTGCTGTGCCGAAACAAAATGCAAAGTGCCTTTTACTCTTCTGCCATCGGCTGTTCCACCACCGCGGGATTCAGGGTCGTAAGTGCAGTGCAATTCGATAATCTCGCCGTTCTTATCTTTCACGACATCCGTGCAAGTGATATAATATGCGTGTTTCAATCGCACCTCATTCCCCGGATACAATCTGAAATATTTTTTCGGCGGGTTTTCCATAAAATCGGTTCGCTCGATAAATATTTCTCGTGAGAATGGGATTTTGCGCGTGCCTGCATTTTCATCTTCGGGATTGT
Source organism: bacterium (assembly GCA_027007865.1). Taxonomy (GTDB): domain Bacteria; phylum UBP14; class UBA6098; order B30-G16; family B30-G16; genus JAGHAI01. The sequence continues at coordinate 4,049 of JALTEE010000523.1, read as the reverse complement.
TCACCGCATCGAGCCACTCGATTTTGTCAGCGGGATAGTTGTCGATGATTACTTTTAACGGTTGCAAGACAGCCATTCTTCGCTGAGCACGCTTATTCAAATCTTCGCGGATGCAGTGTTCGAGCAGAGCGATATCGACGAGGCTGTCCGCTTTCGACACGCCGATTCGTTCGCAGAAATCCCAAATTGCTTCCGGCGTATATCCACGCCTTCGCAAGCCTGCGATAGTCGGCATTCGCGGGTCATCCCATCCCGAAACTACCCCAGATTGCACCAGTTGCAGCAATTTACGCTTGCTCATAATCGTGTGGCTCAAATTAAGCCGAGCAAATTCGATTTGCTGTGGGTGATAAATTCCAAGTTGCTCGAGAAACCAGTCGTATAGCGGGCGATGGTCTTCAAATTCGAGCGTGCAGAGCGAATGCGTGATGCCCTCGATGGAATCCGACTGCCCATGTGTCCAGTCATAACTCGGATATATACACCATTTATTTCCTGTTCGATGGTGTTCTCTGTGCAGAATTCGATACATTACAGGGTCGCGCAAATTCATATTCGGCGCTGCCATATCGATTTTTGCGCGCAATGTCTTCGAGCCGTCGGGAAACTCGCCTGCGCGCATTCTGCGGAACAGGTCGAGATTTTCATCTACTGAGCGATTGCGATATGGGCTTTCGCGTCCCTGCTCGGTGAGTGTCCCGCGGTATTCCCGTATTTCATCTGCGCTCAAATCGCAAACATACGCCTTGCCTGATAATATTAACTGTTCCGCCCACTCATATAATTGCTCGAAATAATCCGAAGCAAAGAAAAGTCTATCATCCCAATCTGCACCGAGCCAGCGAACATCTTCTATGATACTATCCACATATTCTGATTCTTCTTTGCTCGGATTCGTATCGTCGAAGCGAAGATTGAATTTCCCGCCGTATTCTTTTGCAATGCCGTAGTTAAGGCAAATCGATTTCGCGTGCCCGATGTGAAGATAGCCGTTTGGTTCGGGCGGAAATCGCGTGTGGATTTGCTTCCCGAACTTTTCAGCCTCGATGTCACGCTCGACTATCTGGCGGATGAAATCTTTACCGACTCTATCGTTTGTATCTTCGCTCATATTCGCTCCTTGTCTATCACGACTATTAAGTATAATGAAGAAGCGTCGAAATGTCAAAATGGAAATGAAACCGAAGTAGAAAAATGCAAATATTTCATAATATTTATGAGACAATAAAGATGATTATCCAAAAGCATTAATAGCAAGTAGATTCTATTTTTAGGAAATTAAAAGATGGACTAAACCTCGAAGGTTTAATCCATCTTCTAAATTAAAAATTATTTCGGTCGGATTATTCTATTTCAAATACACAATTCCCTTCGTGCTCACGACTGAAGTCGTTGGTTCAATTGCACGCACAAAATATATCCCTGATGAAATGGTTTTGCCGGGTGTCCATGTGAATGCGCAGTATGCGGAGGATTGAGCGGTGGTGTCAACAGCGGGCTCTAGCCCGCTGTTTTGAACGAATGGCTGAAGCCCTCCGTTGACAATATTCCCTCGCAAATCGTATATTTCGATATTCGCATCGGCAGGCGCAGTAATTTTGCAAGCCGAATTGAACGGATTTGGCGAAACAGACAGTGCGATTTTTTCAGGAATATTCTTTCCATTTTCGTCGATTCCCGAAAAGCCTTCGTCGAGAAACTGTATACATCTGTCCATTAAATCGTTGAACGCCGCAGTGGATAACTCTTCAATCGGGAAACCGAAATATACTACTCTTGCACCGTAATCTTCCATAGCAATGCCAGCACTCAAACTATCGTCGTATTGGAATATATCGGTTGCGCTTCCCATTATTGGATTTATAATTTCACCTCTTGGAGCGCTTGAAATCGAAGCACTCCATCCGGAGAATGGGGCGAGACCGTCGAGAGCGGAAATATTTGAAAATGATGATGTAGCACCCATATATTGTGCGCCGAGCGTCATCGTATAGAATGTGAAATCGCCGCTGCAAACCCTGCCAATACCTGCTCCTGTGATTAGAAGTTTACCTCCCATCGAAAGAATGTAATTTCGCACTTCGTCCCGCTCGGCTCCTTGCAATGTTACAAATGTGTCATTCCCACAATACCAGATAAGTTTGTCGATTCCCAGAGACGAAAACGATGCGATTTCGCCATCGGTTTCCGTGTCCCAATAGAATGGGAGACTGTCTGTGCTTGAGACATAGTCGAAATAAGTAGATGAGTCTCTATCGTCGGAATCGTTGACCAGCAACATATCGATTCCAGAACCCACAGTAAATGTGAGTGTGTCGTATCTTTCCGCAAGTTCATCCGTGTGAACAATAATAGCGAATTTCCCGATTCCTGCGGATGGTGCATCCACCGTAATAGGAATATCGCTTGTGTTCAGCGACAGAACCATTATCGTCGTTGTCGTATCGTGTATGAACATATAAGCATCCCAGTCGGAAGGCATAGAAATCGGTATGAGTTCGAGATTGTAGTAATCCGCTTCGAGTCCGCGATTGGATGCGGTCAGTGTAAAGTTTGCCGAACTACCAACGGAACAAAGTCCTTTCTGTTTGTCCGCCGATATGGAAAAATCGTAATCGGGTCTTGGAGCGAGCGGTGTTTTGAAACCGTTTTGAATATAAGGCAGGTCGGGTCCAATCACATACGATACGAAAATGCAACTGTCAGGTGCCCATTCGGGGTCTAAATCGAATGCATAGGTAAATTCCACGGTATCGCCATAGTCGAGATGGAAAGTAGTTCCTGTGTAATCTGTATATATTCGTTGGACAACCCAGTGATAAGTGTGTCCACCAGCCTCGAGGCCGTTGACCGTGAGCACCGCCATTATTCTATAATCGTCGTCGTGACCTGTTTCGTCCATAAATACACGAATCGTTATCGAATCAGCGGAATGGTGTGCTTCTTCGATGCCGATATACGAACCCATCGCAGCATCAATGTTGAGCGCGTGTATCCAACTCGTATAATCGGATGTGTAATCATAGCCATCTATGAACATATGCGGCACATATCCCATTTCATAATATGTTCCATAATAACTTTCGCGAATGTCCGTACCATAAATATTTAGCTCATCAGAAACATGAAATCGCATTATAGCAGCAGAATCGCTCCACTCATCATAATGGTCGAGTAGATACTGGTGCGCTGTATTGCAAGGACCGCACCAACTTGCAGTGAACATCTCGCCGATGGATGTTCGCGGAAACGCCCACAAAAAACTATACAGAACTAAAAGCCCTGCAAAGACTACAAAAATCTTTTTCATAACAATCCCTCCAAATACTATTTAAATGCAATCTAACAAAATTATGATATACGATGTTCAATTCGAGATAGTCAATACGAAAGCGCTTTTCCAACATACGCCACTCCGGAATGACAAAATATTTTATTTTGCAAGAGTTTTATTTGAGCAACATAAGTTTCTTCTTCTGCAAATCATTGTTCCACTTCAATCTCGCAAAGTAAATCCCCGATGGCGCATCGCCAGCGTTCCATATAAATTTGCCAGCACCTTCGATAGATTTTTCTGCAACTGTTCTGCCGGATAAATCGATAATCGATAATCGACCTTTGCCGGGAATTGTGTAATCGATTCTGCAAGCGGCGTTGAACGGGTTTGGCGCAACCGAGAACGAAAGTTTCTGCGGAAGCGATTTCGATTCGAGAATAGCATCGCCGGTGGAGACTGTGTCCTCGATTTCATATTCCATTCCGGATGCACGGGAAGTAAAGGTTAAATGCGCTCTTCCCATACCGACATATCCAGTGTCGGTGTAAAAGTGAACGGTGAGCGTTTCTACATCTTCGGCAGCGAGATACATATCGGCATATTCGAGAAAGCAGATGAATGGCGTGCAAGCATTCACAGTCCAATCTGGCGGAGCATACGATACGAGATGAATATCGATTGTGTCGCCGTATGTGCCAGTATTTTCAATAGGAATATAAAAAACAGCTGCCCTGCCCGGCTCGATGACTTGGAAGGATAAATCGTTATGAAC
>JALTEE010000522.1 GCA_027007865.1 bacterium | reverse complement strand
AAATTTTTTAGCAAATTATAAAAAAAAAAATTGAAAGCAAGAATTTTATGTCGAGAAATATTTAATAAAAAACTCATAGGGAGTTTATAAATAAAGTATTGACTTATGTTTAAATATATATATTTTTATATGATGAAAACTTTATTATCACATATCTATTTGGCAAAAAACATTCTGTCCCCCATTTTTTCACGATGCCTGTTTTCAATAATTAGCGAGAGACTATTTTCTATAAGGAGACTCGATGCTTAAGAAGGCAACAATTTTTACCGTCTTATTTATACTTGCGATTCAATTATGTGGAATGTCGCCATACTCTACTTCTATATCTAAAATTAACGCTGAAAAACAAAATCCAGACTTGATACTTTTGAAGATGGCAAAGTTCGATATTAGGAAAGAAATACCAACATTTAATAATATCGGACTCGAACACTTGAACTATGTCGGCGACAGAAATAGAGAGTTCTATATCATTCATTTTATCGGAGCGGTCAGAGAGGATTGGAAAGCACAAATCCGCAAATTAGGCGGGAAATTCTATGGATATATACCCAATCATTCATTCATTGTTCGTATTCCCAATGACAAATACGAATCGGTAAAAAAACTTCGATTTGTAAATTGGATTGGGGATTATAAGCCCGCATATCGAATCTCACCAAAACTTTTAGAGCCACAATACGCAGAAACGAAGAAAGAGTTTGGCAGCGTTAAAATACTCGACAAAGAAGGCACTATAATGCTGTTGGTAGAGGTTTTCGAGGATGAAGACTGGCATATTGTCGAAAATAGAATTGCACAACTCGACTGTGAAATTCTTGCAGCATCTGGAAGAAAACCATATCCAGGATATATTAAAATTCGCATTCCCGAGGGAAAAGCGACCGAAATAGCCACCGAGATAGCCAAAATGCCCGAGGTATCTTGGGTCGAAAGATATTATGTTAAACAATTATATAATTCTTGGACCTGTTGGATAACCCAATCTCGCGATACTGTCGGAATGGGCAGCACATCGGCAGGGTGGTATCGTGCGAGTAAAGTCGATGCCACTCACACGCCAATATATTCGCATAATCTTTATGGACAAGGACAGATAGTCGGCGAAGGCGATACGGGAATCGACTGGGATGGCAGATATTTCGATGAGACATCATCGAGTATGAATTTCAACGGCTCTGGTTCGACTTTTTCGGGAACTCCGAGCCATAAAATACAAGGCTATCAAACACTTTCAGATGACCACGATGGCGCATCGAACAACTGCGATGGCTCAGGCTATGGCTCATCGGGACACGGAACACATACCGCTTGCACGATTGCCGGCGACAGCACATCGCATCATTACAATTTTTCTATCGCTCATCCCGATTCTGGCGATACGATAATAGCGAGAGGCGATGGCGCTGCTCCGCTTGCAAAAATCGCATTTCAGGATATTTCGACTACGCCATCTTGTGGAAACGATGGCTCGCTCGATGGTATTCCGTCCGATTTAAATGCGGATTATTTCCCTTGGGCATACAATGCCGGTGCGAGAATACATTCGAACTCTTGGGGCGGTTCGGCATCGAATTACACGACAGATTCGAGAAACTGCGATAGGTTTATGTGGGAACACCAAGATTTTCTGATTTTGTTTGCAATGGGCAATTCTGGTCCATCGTCGGGGACAATCGGTGAACCCGCAACCGCAAAAGATATTATCTCTGTTGGTGCATCACAAAGTGGGGCGGGATGCAATGTCGATGCCTATTGCGACGCAAATACTCAATGGCAGGACCCCGGTTCTCCGCAGGATAAATATGGTTATAATGGCGGTGACTGGACCGCCGATGGAATTCCTGATGATGATATAGAAACTGTCGGCTGGTTTTCATCGCACGGACCTTCGGACGAGGGATTGTTGAAGCCCGAGGTTTGCACACCAGGTGGACATATGACCTATTCTGCTTGGTCCGATGGCGACCCTACGAGCGGAAATCCAGGAACAGGTGAAACAACCTGCAACAGCGCTACGAGTAATGGCACATATCTCTGTCAAATGGGTGGAACATCTATGGCTTGCCCATATACAGCAGGGCTTTGCGCTCTTATCAGACAATATTACACGGAAGGTTGGTATCCATCGGGAACGAAAACCCCCGCCGATACTATTACACCATCGGGCGCTTTAATTAAAGCCACTCTCATAAATTCTACAAGAAATATGACGGGCTATTATACATCCGACAATGGTTCTCGAACCGTTCACGCCGATGTCCCAACAAATGGTCAGGGATGGGGAAGGGTCGTTTTAGATGACGCTTTGTTCTTTGCTGGTGATACCCGTGCTCTTCTCGCGTATGATGTTTCTGCTGGACTTTCCAATGGACAAGCCGATACTTTCACATTTACAACAGGTTCATCGACTACCGAAAAAATCAAAATCGTGCTTTGCTGGACAGATTATTACGGGACACAAAGCTCATCCGACCCGCTTGTCAACGACCTCGACCTCGAAGTCGATTTCAATGGAAACACATATAAGGGAAATGTATTTTCAGGCGGGCTTTCCACAACCGGCGGGACAAAAGATGCTGTCAATGCAACCGAGGTCGTCTGGCTAAACACTGTGCCGTCCACTGCTTGCACGATTCGCATAATCGGTGCGGATATAAATCAATCTACACAACCTTTCGCTGTAGCAATTACCGCAGACATTCAGGGAGCGAGCGACCATGCACCGAACGCACCGACATTGAATAAACTTTTCGACAACGAGCGAATGGCAAGCACCACACCGACTTTAGAATGGAATGTCCCTGCCGATGACGATGGCGATAATCTACATTTCAAGGTTCAAATCGATGATAATGCCGACTTTTCTTCACCATTTGCGACAATCGAGAGTAAAGATAACACAACAGGATTTTCGCCAGTGCCACCAGTGACCGAAGGCAGCGGAACTTGTTCGTATGCTGTCGGTAGTCAAGGCGAGGGTTCACTAACAGATAGCACGACTTATTACTGGCGGGTTGCCGCTTATGACGGCACAATATATGGCGATTGGTCTTCGGTGCGAAGTTTTACTGTGAACACAGCGCAGGCAGAATCGGATTGGTTTCAAACCATGGATGCTCAATTTACAAACGACACTCTCACTGATGCAACCACTAATTCAAATGCGGTAGAAGTAGCCATTTCGGCAGGATATTCCGAGACACTTCAATGGGACGATGGCACCGCAGCCAGCCAATGGAGCGGAAGCGGAATAAATTATTGGGCGGTGCAGTTCACTCCCGCGGCAAATTGCACGATAACGCAGGTCCAATATTGCAGATTAACCGAAAAAAGCGAGAACGACACGATATATATCCGTGCCGATAATTCGGGTTCTCCCGGTGCCCTTATAGAAAAAATACCGAACAGCACTTCTGCACAGGGCAACGGTGCGAGCATTCCGCAATGGTATAATGTTAACACAACACATAACTATATATCCGGAACATCTTTCTGGTTTTGTCTTTATGCGAGATCAGATAATGCGGGCGTAAATGAAAGTTATTTAACAGGTGACGGTGACGGTGGAGAACACAGTTATTATTCGGGCGATGGCAGTTCTTGGACAAATATGGCTGCTGCGGGTTATTTATCCGATTTTCTAATGCGCTCTGTTGTGAAATATCCCGGATCCACTCCTGACTCAGGTATCGTTGTATCCACGCCTATTGTATATTCGTGGAGCCCGAATTCACCGACATCGTGGGGGAATGTATACTGGAGTGAAAGTTCCGGCGACAGTATAAAAATAAAGACACAATACAAGAGCAGCGGCGCTTGGACTAATTTCGATTCTGCATTTGCCACAGGAACTTTCACCGCAGGGACTCTCGACATATCATCGCTCGGCACAACCGATACGATTAGACTTGTTGGAATTCTTTACACGAAATCCGGCGTATCCCCGACCATGACAGATTGGACAGCGACTTGGAATTTTACCAATGTAGCAATTCAACTTCTCGTCGGCGACTCATCAGGACCTGATTATACAAACTGGGCGCTCGGAATGCTCACTCCATCTCAGGTAAAAATTATGGATGCTACGGACAGAGTTTTTGTGAAAAATACAGGTTCGGTAAATATGGATGTTAAGATTTCCGCATCCGCTGTTTCGTGGACATATTCCGATGCATCTGGTTCAGATCAATGCGTGCTGATGGCGCTGTTCAACGGAACGACCGTTCCAGTCGCAGATGATTTCTCGACCAGTTATGATACACTCGGCACAAATCTTCGCGATGCAGGGATTTCTCCCGATGGAAAATTTGCGGGCATAAGCAATGATGGCGTAGATATACCGACAGCAAGCGGTGAAGAACTTTATTTCTATTTTAAAGCGCCAGACCCAAATTCAGAACCTAACGAGCAGACAATTACAATCATTGTTCAAGCGGTGGAACATATACCATAAAAAATCAAAATGTCAAATATTTAGAAATATGATTTTTAATGCTTGCAACAAATGCGAAATGTTTTTATATACATAGGAATTATCACGGCGATATTGTTCGCTCAATCGGCGGAGGATAATTTTACCGTAAATGTTCGAGTGGAATTTATCTCCATCGAATTGCTCGATTTGGGCGGAGCACCTTATATTTTATATACTACTGCTGAACTTGACCCCGGCGACACGGCATCGCAAGATTCTA
>JALTEE010000521.1 GCA_027007865.1 bacterium | reverse complement strand
TTCTTTTTCTGGCTGCCAGCGGGTGTATTTGTGCTGGCGACATTGCTCTATTATTTCAAATTCGGCAAAGATAGGAGGGAACGATGATTGCGTCATTCTTCGTCTATCTCGCCGTTCTTCTTTTTATAGGAATAATCACATATCGTCTCACGAAAACACTGGACGATTTCATTCTCGCAGGGCGAAAACTTGGCACCTGGGTAGTCGCTATAAGTGCGAAGGCATCGGATTTGTCGGGCTGGCTTATACTCGGCGTTCCCGGCAAGGGCTACAATCTCGGTATCGGAGCGATGTGGGCTGGCATCGCTGTTATGGTCGGAACATTTTTCAACTGGGCAGCGCTATCGAAAAGACTCCGCCGATACACCGAGATACTGAATGCTTTGACAATTCCCGATTTCCTCGAAGCGAGATTCCGCGACGAAAAGGCGCATATTTTAAGACTAATTTCCGCCATCGCCATCGTTATTTTTATGACAGCATATCTATCGGCGCAGTTTGTAGCATCCGGTAAGGTAATTGCCGCAACATTCGGAATGGACTATTACTTCGCTATGATACTCGGTGCGTGCGTGATACTTTTCTACACGATAATGGGCGGTTTTTTTGCTGTTGCATGGACAGACCTTTTGCAAGGACTACTGATGTTATTTGCTGTTGTTGTTCTTCCCATCGTGGGACTCGCTAAATTGGGCGGTTTCGGAAGTCTCGGCTCTGCTATGGCGGCGACCGACATATCTCTCGTTTCGATAGCCGCAGGAAAATCTGGCTGGCAGATGTGGAGTTTCATCATCGGGATGCTCGCTATCGGCCTCGGCTACCCCGGCCAGCCACATATTCTTGCAAGATATATGGCAATCAAAGAGCCGAAAAAACTGCGTCAAGGAACATTGATTTCGATGATATGGGTAATTATCGTGATGTATGGCGCGATTCTAATCGGCATTGTTGGAAGGCAGATATTAACAGGCGTTTCCGACCCCGAACGAATTATGCCGCTTCTCGCGATGAAACTTTTACCGGGTTGGCTTGCGGGAATACTTATCGCAGCGGCGATGGCGGCGATTATGTCAACTGCCGATTCGCAACTACTCGTGGCTACATCCGCTATCGCAGAAGATTTTTATCATAAACTCATCGGCAAAAACGCATCGCAGAAAACGCTGGTAATGATAAGCCGCATCGCTACGCTGGTCATCGGTCTTATCGCTATTTTGCTTGCGCGTCCGGGAGGTGTTGTGTTTTCGCTTGTTCTCTACGCTTGGGGAGGACTCGCTGCATCGTTCGGTCCTGCGGTGATTATGTCGCTATATTGGAAAAAGGCGACTAAAACAGGCATCGCAGCGGGAATGCTCGCAGGAATGCTGACAATAGTAATTTGGCATAATATTTCTGTGCTGAGCAATTTTCTATACGAACTCGTTCCGGGTTTTTTTGTTAGTCTCGGAGTAATATATTTAGTAAGTCTTATGACAAAAGCGCCCGAGAATATCGACGAGGACTTCGAGCGGATGAAACATCCGTTGGCAAGCGAGATTTAATGGGGAAATACAAAATTTCCCGCTGGAAAAAAGACATTGACAAACGAAAATTTTAGGTCGAAATTTATCGAAACAAAAAACAAGGGGGAAATGATGAGAACAAAGATTTTTTATGCGATGTTATTTGTGGCAATTGTTCTTGTTGCAACGGCGATTTTTATCGGCTGCTCGAAGGAAGAAGAGGAAACTCCCGAGCCGCCATCGATTACAGCGCCGCAGTTGACGACGATTGCATATACAGATTCGATAAAAATCGTGTGGGAGGATTCTCCCGAAGCGGACGAGAACGGATTTAAGGGATACTATTTCTACGCTGCGAATACCGACCTCGCAGCGCTTTCCGAATCAGAACTCGACTCGTTTCTCATAAACGACACACCCGAACTTTTCAACGAATATTTACTGACCGATTACGGAGATACATCGCTCGATATAAACGGGATTTATTATTTCGGGATTCGTGCGGTTCGCACTGTCGATAGCGGCGATACATTGTCTCCATTGCGTGTCGTCGAGACATCTCCCGTGATTATGGGCAGCGGAAAGATTTTTGAGTATTCGTCCGATTCGGCTTGCGCATTCAATTTTGCGGAAAGCACAGCGATTACATCGAGCGAGACATCGCCCAATCCCGATTTCTACCTCGATACTTGCAGCGCTTGCTCGGTAACAGGATACGCCATAAAAAGCCCGCATCTTTCGACTTCTGCGTGGACGGGCGAATGCGGATTCAAGTTGCTCGGCACAGGCGACCCCGATAATTTCTGTGAGACTGATGATTCGGATATGTCCGATTACTATGAAATTTCTATGCAGGTATATGCGATAAAGACTTCCACGAACTATTTTGTCAAAATGTGGGTAACAGGTTTCGGCGGAGAATTCCCGAACAAATACATCGAATTCAAATATAAATATCAGACGAAAGTTAGTTATCCGCATTTTTAATTTTCGAATTTACCCGAAGGAGCGAAGTTTATGAATAAGAAAATTCTTTTTGTGTCTGCGGAAGTTTATCCATTTGCAAAGGTCGGTGGTCTCGCCGATGTTGCAGGTGCATTGCCGAAAGCGCTTGCAGAACTCGGCGCCGATGTCAGAGTGATTACTCCATTCTATGGCGATATTCAGGAGAAAGCGAAAAATTTTGGAATAAAATCCGCTGAAATAAAAGGCGTGCCTGTTGTCATAGGCGACGATATCGAGAATTTCGAACTTTTTTCCGCAAAACTGCCCGATTCGCAAGTGCCTATTTATTTTGTGAAAAGTGAGCGATACTTCGATAGGAAAGGCATCTATTTCGACCCGAAGACGAAAAAGAATTTTCCAGACCAAGCGGAACGGCTCGTTTTCTTCGCAAAAGCGGTTTTGGAATCTGCCGATTCACTGAAATTCAAACCGGATATTCTTCATCTAAACGACCATCACACATCGATTTTACCCGTATATTTGAAGATTTTGCACAGACATCATCCAATCTGGCGGAAAACCGCATCGGTGCTGACAATTCATAACCTCGCATATCAGGGAGTTTTTCCTGCATCGGTGATGGAATTGCTCGGGCTCGGAGAAGAATTTTTTTATCCCGAAGGACCGTTTGAATTCTATGGTAATGTCAATTTTCTCAAAATCGGGATTCTTTTTGCTGATGTAGTCAACACGGTTAGTCCTACTTATGCGCAGGAAATTCAAACGCCCGAATATGGCAACAAACTCGATGGTGTGCTGCGCTCCGTTTCGCAAAAAGTGTTCGGGATAATAAACGGTGTGGATTATTCGGTGTGGGATCCCGCAGTGGACAAGGACATCGAATACAATTATTCTGCCGACGACCTGTCCGGCAAGCGAATGATGAAATCATCTGTGCTGCGCCAGTTCAAATTGCCCGAAGAACTCGATGTGCCGCTTCTCGGGATGATTGGCAGAATGGCTGAACAAAAGGGTTTCGATCTCGTTGCCGAAATTTTGCCCGAACTAATAAAGCACGATTTGAAACTCGTTGTTCTCGGTTCCGGGGACCCGAAGTATGAAAAAATGTTCAAAAGTGCTGCGGAAAAGTATCCAAAGAAATTAAGTGTTTTCACCGGCTTCAACGGACCGCTCGCTCACAAAATCGAAGCAGGTGCGGATATGTTCGTTATGCCGTCGCGTTTCGAACCGTGCGGGTTAAATCAAATGTATTCTCTCCGATATGGCACTGTGCCGCTCGTAAGACGAACGGGAGGACTCGCCGATACCGTAATCGATGTGGATGAAAAACCCAATGTGGGAACGGGATTTGTGTTTTCAGAATATTCTCCGCAGGCGCTGCTCAATGCAATCAATCGTGCGTTGATGCATTTCTCGGAAACGAAACGATGGCGCAAAATTATCCTGCGCGGAATGAAACAGGATTTCTCTTGGGAAGCGTCGGCGAGAAAATATCTCGAATTGTATAAGAAGGCGATAGAGTTCAAAGGAAGATAAAGTGCTTTGTTCCTATCGTGTGAGAGTATTCAATCGCTGCAAATTTCGATTGCTTGTTCTATTGCTTCCTTTGATATTGCTCCTTCACGGATTATTTCATAACTTTTCGGGAATTTGGCGGCATCGATTATTGTCGATGGCGGTCCCGATAAAATTTCATCGTGGAATAAGAACATTCCATCTACGCTGTCCCAAAATGTAGATATAATTTCATCCTGTTTCGATAGCGGCGCCGATGAAGAAAGATTTGTGCTTGTCGATGTTATTCCTCTGCCGAAATTTTCCAAAATTTTCTGGACAAACCACGACGACGATATTCTGAATGCGAGTTTCCCATTTGGAGCGAGTATTTTTGGGGCTGCGCCTTTTTTTGCTCTTGCGATTATCGTGAGCGGTCCTGGCGAAAATGCGTCGAGCAGCGGCAGGAGAGATTTGGTGTTCTCGATATATTTCGGTAGCCATTGCATATCGAGCAGCACGATTTGCGGCTCGTCGGGCTTGCGCCCTTTCAAAATATTGATTCTTTGGATGGCATCGCTGTTTTCGCAATCTGCACCGATGCCGTAGAGCGTTTCTGTCGGATAAATTACGATTCCACCATCGGCGATGATTTGTGCCGCTTCGTATGCCGCCGATGCCTCCATTTCTTCGATTCCTATGTAGCGAATTAGCGCCATACAATAAATATATGGAATAATTCACACCCGACAAA
>JALTEE010000520.1 GCA_027007865.1 bacterium | reverse complement strand
GGATAGGGTTTTCCAAAATTACAAAAACGCTTTTATATTTTGTAAAATGGACTATTTTCTCTAATAGTATGCGCCTGCAAATTATCATATTGTTAGTCGGTTTCGTGCTCGCATTTTCGGAGCCTGTCGAACTGCTGCACAGCGATGTTATGGAAAGTTTTTCCGGCGGCGATATCGTGGTTCTACGCGGGTCTGTGAAATTGAAGCATCAAGGCAGAGAACTTCTCTCCGATTATGCCCGATGGAACAGACGCAACAAAACCGTGTCGTTCGATGGAAATATTACGATTATAGATACGGGATACACAATTTTTTCGGACCATCTCATCTATCATCGCCAGGGACAGCGAGCGGAAGCGAAAGGCAATGTGCGATATTTCAACAAGGACAGCACACTGTTCGTTCGTGGGAATACAGGTTTTTACGATGGGCAAAACGAATTTATCGAAGTCTCTGGCAATCCGCATCTGACAAAAATCGATTCCACAGGAGCAACGCTACAATTGAACTCGTCGGTCCTATCGCATTTTATCTCGGAGCATCGTTCTGTTGCGGTCGGCTCGGTGGAAATAATTCTTACGCCGCGGGATACATCCCGCTCGCCGCTGCTAATCTACTGCGATTCGCTCGAATACCATCAGGACAGCAATTTTGTTATGGCAATCGGCAATGTGCGCTTAATTCAGGATTCGGTGGTAATCGATGCGCCTCTGGCATATATGTGGCGCACAACCGGCGATGTGGTTATGAAGAACAATGTTGTTGTCAAAGACCCACACTGGCAACTTTGGTCGGATTCTCTTCTCGCAACAATGAAAAATGGTGAACTAACATCCGTAATAGCGCTCGGCAACCCGCGAGGGCTATGGCACGACCCTGCCGATACACTTAAACTCACGCAGGACAGCCGTTTCTCGGCAGATAAGATGATTTTTTCATTCGCCGATGGAAAAATCGTATCGACAAAAATGCTTCATCGCGCCACTGTGGACTATTACCCTGCGCCGACGGACACTTCTGTAATTGAGCGGCACATCACGAGTGGAGATTCCATCGATGCTATTTTCGCCGATGGCAGAATCGATTCAGTGGAAATATTCGGTGGGGTTCGAGGAACTTCGTATAAAATTTCTGCGAATAAAAAGGATTCGATAATGTATTCGGGCGAACTTATGGCGCTCTCGCAGGCGAAACGAGTGCATATCTATAAAAATGCCTATGTTCGCTATGGTGCGATGCAACTACGCGCGGGACAAATTCATTTCGATGGCGATGTCAAAGTTCTCGTTGCGCATCCACTTATGATAGGTGATTCACTCGTCGGCGAGCCGTTTATGCTCGATAATAAAGACTCGCTCCGCGCAACAGGATTGGCATACAATGTAGAAACGAAGCGCGGAAAACTCGCATACGGCAGAACCGCCGCTGAAAAAGGGTTCTTCACAGGTGAACAGATAGCTAAAGCACAAGGAGATACATTTTACATCGACGATGCCACATTCACAACTTGCGATAAAATACCACCACACTATCATTTTTTCACGCCTAAATTAAAGTTAATTCCGCGAGACAAAGCAATTGTTCAGCCTGTGTGGATGTTTATCGGTAAACTGCCGGTATTTTGGCTGCCATTCTTTGTTTTCTCGGTGAAACCGAAACGGCATTCTGGAATTTTGACAATGGACATCGGCAAGTTCCAGCAGGGACAGCGATTTGTGAGAAATCTCGGATATTACATCGCTCCCAGCGAATATTTCGATATGTATGCAGCGCTGGACATAGACGAGGAGCAAGGAATTTATATTAAGGGCGAAATAAACTATGCGCTGCGCTATCATTTTTCGGGGAAACTATTCGGCTCATATAAACTTACAAGCAAGCGAGACTGGGATTCTGGACTTTCTGTGGCGAAACGATGGGAATTTCGCGAAAATCATAATCAAAATATCGGCGAACGCGGGAAATTTTCGAGCAGTATATCTCTCGTCAGCGATGCGAGTTATATCACGGAAACAGAGGAAAATCCGTATCAGCGAATGGATAAGACATTGCGCTCCTATGGCGCATATACGCAGAGTTTCGACTGGGGTAGTTTTTCGATATCCATCGACCGCAGCGAAAATCTCGACGATGGCACGGTGTCTCTATATTTGCCGAAATCGTCGCTGCGGAAATATTCGAGCACCATTTTCGGAGATGGCGAAAGTTGGTATAACAAGTTTTATATCTCCGCAAATTCCGATATAATAGGATATTCATACACAGATACTTCGTCAGCGGCGGAGACACATTACGGTGCGGATGCAAATTCATCAATCATCTGGTCGCACAGTTTCGGCGATTATCTGACGCTGTCGCCATCTACTTCAATCAAGGGTGTAATGATGGATAAAGCGACCGATGGCGCAAAACTACCCGCTCTGGCGTCATATTCTCTCTCGACAGGAGCATCCACAGACATTTATGGGAACATCCCACTGGGCTTTTTAGGCGTGAAATATTTTCACCATATAATCTCGCCATCGCTAACATTCGGCTACTCTCCCGATGTCGAGGGCAGCAATAGATTTTATTCAATTCCTGGCATAAATGTTCCTGCGGGGCAGAAATCGGCTTACGCACAGGTGAGTATCAGTCAGCAGTTCGGTCTAAAAGTTGCGGACAGCACAGGAGCGATTTCAAATATTTCTCTGTTCTCCACCAGCAGCAGCTTTTCATATAATTTCATCGCAGATAGCAAAAAATTTTCGGATATCACCACATCACTTCGCGCAAAGCCTGCAAAATGGTTGTCTATTACCGCATCGGTCGTTCATACATTGTATTCCGGCAACGATGTCGAACCGAGTGGGCTATATCCAAAATCGGCAAATGTCAATAGTTCTGCGAGTTTCCGATTATCGCTGCCATTCCCGGAAAACAAGCGAGAAGGAACTATAAAATTGAGCCATTACATATCGCAAGACATCACATCTGCAACCCGAACACAGTGGGCGAAAATGGAATTGAACACTTTTATTACGCCGAAGTGGCGAATTGGATACGATTTCTATTACGATATCGAACGGATGAACAAAGTATCTGACGAATTTCGATTGTGGCGAGACCTTCACTGCTGGGAAATTACATTTATTTGGGTTCCGGATGGCATTAGGGCAGGGTATTATTTCCGCATAAACATCAAAGAAATCCCAGAAATAAAGGTTGAAAGGACAAAAGGAGGGGTAAAATGGCGTTAATTTTGCGTTTTTTTGTATTTTTCTCGAATTCGTCTTAACTCATTATACAACAAGCAGTTATATAATATAGGAACAAATAGATAGTAAAAAAACAGCGCAAAATAAGTGTTTTATGATATTTTTTTCTTGACAGAGACTTGGGAGTCAATATTCTTGCGGTTGAAAGGGAAGTGGTTTCCCTGAAACACAAAACAGGAGGGTGTTAGGATGACTAAGGACGAACTGGTGGCAAGAGTTGCAAACGCGGCGGCAATGCCCAAGACACATGTGAACAAGGTGCTCAAGGCTACCTTGGACGAAATCACAAAGTGTCTCAAGAAAGGCGACAAGGTCAGTTTTGTCGGCTTTGGCACTTTCAAGACCGCCAAGAGGGCTGCCCGCATCGGCAGAAATCCTCAGACAGGCGCAAAACTCAAGATTCCTGCGACCGTCGTGCCCAAGTTCTCTGCTGGAAAATCCCTGAGACAGGCTGTCAGCAAGAAAAAAAGATAGCATTCCCGCAGAAGCAGATTTGCGAATTACCCTCCCATAATGGGAGGGTTTTTTTATACTCATAATAATTGTATCATATTTTAAAAATTATCATTGACACAAACGGTAATGACAATATCTTATGAAAAATTATTTCGGGAGAACAAAAAAATGAGTTGTCTTTATGGTCCTGTTCCGTCGCGGCGGCTCGGGCTTTCACTCGGTATCGACCCATTCGAGCAAAAGACTTGCAGTCATAACTGTATCTATTGCCAGCTTGGTTCGGCGCCCTCGGTCGGTTCGGATATATCGGTTGAAGGCGTATCACCTAAACTTGTCGAATCCGAGCTGATGGATTTTTTTGAATCGGGCGGAAAAGCAGATTTCATAACATTTTCAGGCAGCGGCGAACCGACACTTTGGAAACATATCGAGCAACTATGTAAATTTATACATAAGAATTTTCCAAATAAACGACTGGCAATAATCACAAATGGGAGCACACTTTGGCGCGATGATGTTCGAAATGCGGTGAAACTCGCCAATGTCGTTGTTCCAACAATATCCGCGGCTAATGAGAATACATATATAAAACTTCACCGTCCAAACAAAAATGCGGATTTCCAGAACTACCTAACTGGATTAATGATATTCGCCTCCGAATATAGTGGAGAAATCTGGGCGGAAGTGATGCTCGTCGCAGGCGTCAACGATAGCGATGAACATCTATTTGATTTATCTAATCTGCTGAAAAAAATTCCTGTAAAATTTATAGATTTGAATACGCCGGTTCGTCCACCTTCTGAGAAGTGGGTTCATCCACCGGGAAAAGAGCGCATCGAGCGTGCTTGTAAATATTTTGGCGACAAATGCAGAACCGTTGGAAAGTTCACATCACACTCGAATTATGTTGCAAATATTGTCGATATTTCCGATAGGGTATTACAAATCCTTGCTCGCAGACCCGAAACTGTCGATGGACTTTCCGCCGCATTACATACTTCGGTAGATGATATAAGGC
>JALTEE010000519.1 GCA_027007865.1 bacterium | reverse complement strand
ACCAATCGAAATCGTGCCACACAGCGACAAGTCTCCCTTCTTCAACAGGACTTGCGCAGATATCGACTTCGCCCTGGTTGTGTCCGTCCGAAGTATCGGAAATACAGTAGTTTTCAAATGTCCAATACAATGCGCGGTTGAAATAACTTTTCTCTGTGGTAAAATTTCTCCGTGAATTTATTTTCATCACCCAATACAGCGGAGATGAAATAGGTGGAGCAATCGCAAAAGCAACATCGATAAGCACTACAAACATAATTAAAATTCTCATTCTATCACTCACTGTTAGATTTTATTTCATCTTGCTATTACCGCAGTTCCGTTGCAGACAACTTCTCCGCCGACTTCGATTACATATAGATATAGTCCTTGTGGGAGCGGTTCGCCATCATCGTTTTTACCGAACCAGCGGGCTTTTTCCTTTGCTTCTCGCCCGCCTGGAACAACGATTTTCCTGACCGAATGACTGTGAACATCATATATGGATATTGTGCCTTCTTTTCTGCCGAGACCGGGAAATGTGAATTGGCAGAAATCGTTTTTGTAGTCGGCATTCGGCGTGAATGGGTTCGGCATTCTTGCGCAGCCGTATTCGGGAAAAACCTGGTAGATATATAAAGTATCGCATAATTGCGCCGTATTTGGTGGACAAGGCGGATACGGAAAATCCTGCGCATCAATGCAGACTGTGAGCGTGCCGACGGAAACAGAATCGAGGCTAATTTGCACTGTGTCGCCCTGCATAATATAAGATATCGGTGTGTCGTTCACGGTTATTTGAAAATTATCCAAATCCAATCCCGCCAGCGAATCGACAACGATGTATTGGATTGCCAATGTCGTTCCTTCGGGTGCGATATTCGTATCGAGCAAGGATATCGTTATTGGTGGGTCGAGGTCAAGCGTGAAATTTGTCTCGATTTCATCAAGGCATTGTCCAGTCGTATCGCAAAGTCTGCCGAGTTCGACATTGTGATTGCCATTTGTGGCTTCGGGAAGAATAAATACCAATGTAGTATCGTTCAGGAAATAGAGTGAGTCGGGATAAATATGCAGTTTCCCATCGAATGTCAGAGCGATTACTGTTGTATCGATAGGCTGCGTGTGATTTATGATGAAAACTATCGAGTCGGGGTCGCAAGGCGGCACCAGCACATATCCATCGATTCGGTTTGTATCTTCTTTCGTGCAAATCACAATGCTGTCTGCGCCGTAGTTTCCGAACCAATCCGTTGCGCCGATAATTATAAAATATCCCGCATCGTCGCCCGCCATCCACGGATATGAACCGCTGTTCGGCAGTGGAGAGTATGTGATGGAATCTTCGCCCCACTCGATTGTGAAGTCCATCGGTTGCGTCGGTTCTCGGGTAGGCCAAAACGGAGTTGACATAAAACTATCGTCGCTCGTCGTCCAATTTATATCGGTAAGCGCTTCCATATAAATGCAGGTGTCGATTGGAGATATGAAAACTTGCGGTGAGCGAGTATCGCCTGGCTTCGGCAGAAAAACATCTTCTTGGAACATATCTTCTGTGCCGGGACATAGACAGGGAATTCTCAAATAATGGCAGTCATAATTTCCAAGAGTGGTATTTGTTATGCACACGGAGAAAAATGAACAATCAGCAGTGTCGAGGTCGTCGGGGATGACAAACCAACCGGAATCTTCGCTGACAACTTCAAAATCGGTAGCTGAAATTGTATCATAGAGACAACGGATATCTATCGACATTTCACCGGGAGAGAAATTTTCGCCTGTGAAAAATACTGTGTCGCCGACTTCGTAGCATCCGAGCAAGAAACTCGATAAATTTATCCAATCGCAATATACCTGAAACTCTCCCACATAAAAATATATGCCGTCTTTTTCTATACGAAGACTGTAAATCCCCTGCGGAAGTGACGGACAGAAAAAGTCGAGCCAAGTGGAATCGGGAGCGTAGCCAGCAGGCACAATATCTGTTTCGCCGATGCGAACCGTAATATCCGGTGCCAGATTGGAACCTGTCAATCGCACGATGTCGCCGGGATTAGCGCAATCGGGCGCTTCCGCGTGTATCACATAAGGCGAATCGCACCCTTCGATTTCAAAACCGGGCAGTCCCGCTGCGCAGAGCAGAATATTCGATGCAAATCTATAATTGGAAGCGATTATCGACGAATATGTTTCCCAAGAATGTGTGCCCATCACAAGAACGACGAAGGAACTGCAATTTGCCTCATCCTTAAATGGATATGAAACCGCTGCCACAGCTTGCGTATAATACATATCGGCAAATGCAAACGGATAAGCATTGTGTCCGCAGTGAATTGTGCGAGGCCAAGAAAGTTCGATATAATCGACACCATCGGTAAATGGCGGGAAAGGATAAAAATACTCGATATGCCCTGAAACAGGTGTGTTTATTATATTCATAGTCGTGTGCCAAGCGTCGTTTGTGAGCAAATCATTGAGCGGCGCAGGGTCTTGAACATCTCCCATAACAATTCTTCCGCCATCCCGCGCAAAATCGAACAATGCGGTTTTAACAGTAGAAGAATAATTGGTATATGGGCATTCTATCCAGACCATCTCTATACCATCAAGATGTGTCCATCCCTCCGAAGAAACAAGATGAATCGTTGCCCCATGCGCTTCGAGCGTGTCGAGAAGCCAACTCCATATCTCAAGAGGATGGCAGCTGTTCACATCGTCGAAAAGAATATCGACTAAATCGAGATTAAGAGAACTACTCGTTTGGGCAAAAGCTGTCCCGGATAGCAGCGCTATTAAAATAATGATACTAAAATATCTCATTTCGCACCTCACAAAATATATTTTATTTCATCAATGTTCGGATATTATCGTTGCTATATCGAAATATATCGAATTGAACGGTGTTCCCAACAAATACCAATTTCCTCCCGAAGCGGAAGCGAAATTAAGATACCAATCGTAACAATATGTGGATATTCCTCCCCAACCTGTGGTATCGGGACTAACCACGAAACAGATAGTTTCGCTGTCATTTAGTAGGGTTAGCACTCCGTCGGGTGTTTCATCAGACAAACCGCTTCCGTCATCTTCTTCATGGAAATCGGAATCAGTTACGAGAAGCAATATATGCAATGCATCGGGTCGCCAGTGATATGAATTTATCGCATCGGCAACTGCATCGAGTGCCACTTCGGCTCCCCAATACCAATCGACATTTAGTGCCCACATCCAATCGTGAAATTCATCTCTATCCATAGTCATATCGTATCCATCCGGGAAATTTGTCGCGGTGCCGAATGTTACGAGCCCGAGTTGATAGTCCAAACCAATCGATTCGAGGCTGTCTGTGAATAGGTCTATATTTGCCTGAGCATCGGGAAGAACATAAAAAATACTTCCTGTCGATGTATCTGCTGTTGTTGTATCAAAAACTATTACTATATCTACATTGCATCGTCCGGGGTTCGTCCCGGGTTCTTCTAAAGTAAGTTTTATCAGAATGCTATCGGAGTAAAATTCTCTGCCCGGTTCGTCTGCGCCGATGTCCCATATTATTCTTTTCTCGCCGGAACCATAAACAAACGGATAATCGCCGGATAATGTTGCGGAATTCAGTTCCTCACCGGATTGTGTATAAATTTGCAATTCCACTTTGAGAGAATCCGTATCGTCGAGTCCGTCTACATCGAAAACGATATCCCACAACTGACTGCCATCTCTCCGCTGGCCAGAATGTTCGTTGTCGAGCGATAATTCGATAGCGAAAAGAAAAGAAACAGCAATGGAAATAGTCATAATAATTGTGTATAAATTCCGCATTTTGCGCCTCACATAGTTTTATTATTCATAATCCGATATTATCGAAACGATGTCGAGATATATGAGACCGAATGATGTTCCTATTAAATACCAGTTTCCTCCCGAAGCAGAAGTGAAATTAAGATACCAATTATAGCAATATGTAGAAAGCCATCCTGTAACATCGTCGGGACTGACGATAAAACAAATTGTGCCACTATCGGTTATCAAAGTGAGCACGCCATCCGGTGTTTCATCGGAAAAACCGCTTCCATCACCTAATTCGTGGAACTCGGCATCTGTTATCATTAGCACGATATGCAGTGCTTCTGGGCGCCAGTGATATAAATTTATCGCATCGGCAATGCCATCAAGCGAAGTTTCGGGAGTGTCTCCGCCGCCGGAAGCGCCGAGCGCCCATATCCAATCGTGAAATTCGTCGCCATCGGAAGTCATATCGTATCCATCCGGGAAATTTGTCTCATCACCGAATGTTACGAGCCCGAGTTGATAATCGAAGCCGGATGCATCAAGACTATCGACGAATAGGTCTATATTTTCCTGAGCATCAGTGATACTGCTGAACATACTTCCTGTGGTATCGAAAACGATGACAACATCGACATTGCACCAACCTGTATTCACGCCCGGCTCTTTGAGAGTAAGTTTTATCAAAATGCTGTCGGAATAGAATTCTCTGCCGGGTTCATCTGCACCGATATTCCAGACTATCATTTTTTTACCGGAACCATATACTTTTGGATAATCGCCCGACAAAGTTGCGCAGGTTAATTCTTCGCCCGATTGTGTGAATGCCTCGAGTTCCACTTCGAGCGAATCCATATCGTCGAGTCCGTCCACATCGAAGACGATATTCCACAGTTGGCTGCCATCGCGCCGCTGACCAGAATGCTCGTTGTCGAGCGATAATTCGAAAGCGAAAAGAAGAGAAACAC
>JALTEE010000518.1 GCA_027007865.1 bacterium | reverse complement strand
GGTCTATTCTTTCCCTCTATAAAATATTCGGGGCGCCGGCTACAATTTGTCGCGCCGCAGCGAGACAGAAAGCCAGCGCCCTGCTTGGTTGGGGAAATTTTATCATTCAGAAAAATCTGTGAAACAGCCCGCCTCGTCATACAGCGAATCGAGCATTATCCATACAGAATCGCCGCTCTCGAACTCGAACCCGCTCACCGTCAGCGTGACCCTGCTGCAAACAGTATCGGCAGAACAAGAGAACGAGAGCGAATCGCTCGGCTCGCTGAGATAAAATGTGTCCGCCGTTGCATCGGAATGAAATACTTCGAGCGTGAGATATACGCGCATCGTGTCTATGTCGATGCTGTTCATATCGGTGATGATGAACCGCACGATTTGGTCAAAGCATCCAGTAAAGTCTCCGCACGGCGCACATTCTATCATCCCCCACGCTTCCTTGCATACCGGCGGGATTGCGCAAGAATCGTATCCCCAGTTGCAGAAACTATCCCTCGCCGCGACGACGAACCAGAGCGTATCGCATCCCATAGCGGCGGAGGGCACCGTCCAGTCGTAGAATGTGTCCGCTACGATTATCGTGGTGTCGTATGCGCAACCGATTCCGTATATGTGCAGTGAGCAGGGGTCGTCGTTCCAAAATGTATCTATAACGTTCCATTCAAGGTGGATTACATCACCCACAGATATCGCAGAATCCCCCGGGCAGAGAAGATGAACATCAGGCGGGCGGGAGTCGAGAGGTCCAAATGAGTATTCTGTTATGCTATCCATAGGAGCAATAATATTGCACCCTACTGCATAAAACATACTGTCATTTGTTCCAACATATATGTTTCCGCCAGCGCCAAGTATAGGTGAATTAACTCTACCGCTAAGATGTATACTTGTTAAGGAATCGCCGTCAGTGTTGAAAACATAGAGATATTCGTTTGAACCACCCACCATTACATGTCCAACACTGTCCACCACAGGGTCGCTTAAGTATCCACAGTTTAAGCTGTCTGCCCAGCGGACAGTACCATCAGGAGTAAAAGAATACAAAATGCTAATCCCTGTTCCACCGTCATTAGTGCCAATGTAAATGTTTCCTTCCCAATCGAGAGAGACACACGAATTGATATCTCTGGGGTCTGTTCCATAAAACCAAGCCATAGAATGCGCAGAGCTGGATGGGTTATAATCAACAGCAACAAGCCCTTTTGAAGAACGATTTGTACCGAAGTAAATTCTGTTTCGCGTGATATCGATTGTGGGAGATGAACCTATATCTACCTCACCAGTATGCGGATAACCGTTCCATCTCCAAAGTATTGTGCCATCGGGTTCATAGCAAGTCAAAGCCCCACAAGGGTCGTTCCCGATATCAGTCGTGAATGAAAGACTATCGGAATCTATAGCAGGAGAAGTGTAGCATGCATCACCACCTGCGGGAATGTCTCTTTCCCATTGAAAAGTGCCATCTTGAGCAAGACATATTTGCGAACCTTCCCAGCAACTAGAACCGTGGTCACCTGCACTGTGAATTTTCCCGTCAGAACCTATCGAAGGACAATGCCGTAACCCACAAGGTGACACAGAGAGAGTTGATGTCCATGTCCATAGCACACTTCCATCGTCGGGATTAAAACAGGTCATAGTGCCGTTGGAGTTTCCCAGAATTATGGAACCGTCATCAAGAATTGCGGGACCACCTCTTGTTGAAGCTCCTGTAGAAGCACTCCATAAAACTGTTCCATCATACCTAATGGCATGGAGAACCCCGTCGGATGTGGCAAAATAGATTGTGGAATCGCAAGAGACCGCGGAATAGTTGATTGGTGCCCCGGTGGAAACCGACCACAATACTGAAAGGCTTTCGTCGCTACATAGAACATACGGACTTCTTCCCGTGTTTTGAGCATCATAATGAAACATGGGCCAAAACATTGTAAGTTCTGTAGTGAAATATACATTTACTCTGATTAGCCAATCATTTTGTTCTGCTGTAGTATCTTCGTTCATAATCCAGTTGAAGCAGTGCGTTCCCGTGTCCACTGTGCCCAAATCCCCCGCGGTGTCGGTCAGCGTGGCGAACCAGCCATCGCCAGCGCTCATCCAGGTCGCGCCGCTGTCGGGGCTCATCCCCACACTCACATCAAACAAACTATCAGGGCAGGTGCTGGAAAGAGTGTAGCAAATCCGCACAATGTTGCTGTCGTTGCACTCGGTCTCCTCGGAAAACCAGACGGAATCAATCCAGGTGGAGCAGGAAGGTTCGATTTTAGTTGCGCAGCTATCGTATCCCCAGTTGCAGAAACTATCCCTCGCCGCGACAACGAACCATATTGTATCGTATCCAGTGGCGGCGGATGGCACTGTCCAGTCGTAGAATGTATCCGCAACGATTATCGTGGTGTCGTATGCGCAACCGATTCCGTATATGTGCAGTGAGCAGGGGTCGTCGTTCCAAAATGTATCTATAACGCTCCATTCGAGATGGATTATATTTCCCGCAGATACCGCCGAATCTCCCGGGCAGAGAAGGTGAACCTCAGGCGGGCGGGAGTCGAGAGGACCAATTGCGGTGTCAGCACTTGCGGTAGTATCATAAATCAGAATTTGATATATTTTTCCGGTTTCATTGTTTTGATACCATAAATATTCACCATCCCATGCCATTCCTTCAGCGCCTACGCCTATATTTGGAACGGGATACGATTCTACATAGTCAGGAATCGAAAGAGCAACCCTAACTACCAAACCAGAATTATTACAGCCCCATATGCAACCATATGCATATGCTATACCCTCCATTCCGTAATCACTATCATCGCTATATACGATAGTATCCAATGTGCTTACAGGAAAGGGTGGTGTCAATTCTATCGCAATTAAATAGCTGAATCCACCATAGTTGCTTACGACATAAGCAATATCATCAATAACAGCCACTCCTTGTGGCATGAATGAAGTTGTTGGCCCAAATATTGTGTCGACCGTGCCTGTTTCAATGCTATATCGGCATAGTGCTCTTGGATAACCTCCTGAAACACATCCACCATAATAAATAAAACTATCATTAACATCAATACCGCAATTATACCATCCCCCAATATAGTAAGCACTTATTGGATGACAAATAGTTGTGTCAAAACAATCAGATTTATATACATATCCACTATTGGCATCATAAATCCAATAATATCCATTCCAG
Source organism: bacterium (assembly GCA_027007865.1). GTDB lineage: Bacteria > UBP14 > UBA6098 > B30-G16 > B30-G16 > JAGHAI01. The sequence goes on along the minus strand of JALTEE010000518.1, from coordinate 1,543 downwards.
AATGCTATTCCTTCTCCAAACCCTCCAGAAGGAATATCCACCGAATCTATAATCGCGAATGTATCAAGAAATTCAACCATACCCACACTAACCTCCCACTCCCTCCCTTCCGCTATCGTATCCTTATTCATAATCCAGTTAAAACAGTGCATTCCTGTGTCCACTGCGCCCAAATCTCCTGCGGTGTCGGTCAATGTGGCGAACCAGCCATCGCCGGCGCTCATCCAGGTCGCGCCGCCATCGGGGCTCATCCTAACGCTCACATCGAACAAACTGTCTGGGCAGGTGCTGGAAAGTATGTAGCAAATCTCCACAATATTGCTGTCGTTGCACTCGGTCTCCTCGGAGAACCAGAGGGAATCAATTTGAGTATAGCAGGGAGCTATCCCATTGAGAATTATTGGTATGGGACAACCCGCCAGAGAATCATAGTAAATATAAGCTGTATCTGTAAAATTCCCCGAAGTTGTTGGAGAAAATGCAAAAACAATTTCCCCCGAATCTTCCATAGCCACTCCAATATCTGCATCTACAAAATGGAACGGAGGAAATATGACTACGCTGTCAATATTCACATCAGTGCATCCGGGATTATAAAATTTCGTTCGCTGCGTATCCGAAGAATATACATCAGCAAAAAAAGCTAACGATGTATCACGCAAAGTGATAGGAGCAAGTCTGTCTATAATAACTGCTAATGAATCGAAAAATATCTCGTTCCAGGCATGAATTACAAGTTGTTTCACACTACATACACAGTCTGGGGCATAAAGTTGCATAGCATATCCACCGGAAGTAGCGTCAACAAAAATTGTTCCGGAATTAGCCACTGTCATCGTTGCTTTAAACCAAGTATTATTAGGTATTGGGCAACTGGTTGGTTCCCCTACGGATGTATCACAAGAAGAAAGTCTATAATGTGGATTATCTGTCCCGCTTGGATTTATGACAAAATTAACATTTCTTCCTTCCACTGAAGTATCCATGAGCATTATATCCACATCCGCGTTCCAGCCAACTCCTTTGAACCATCCAACAACAGTGCCCGTCATAAAGATAACGCTATCCGCAGTTGTATTAGAAGACACATTGCCACTGGGAGAACGGAACGCGTAAGAGCCATCGTGAGCATCTTCTGAACTTCTATAAAAATCTCCTACCCATCCACTGTCGGTTGTTTCAAATGAGTATTCGTAGTTGCACGAAAATCCCTTTACCGGTGATAGTAAAAATAAAACTATCCAGCCAAATATCATAAAAATGAATCTATTCATATTTTTCTCCTAAAATTTCGTTGTGATACTTACATCCTGCAACTTTAAATATAGAATCAAATTTCATTCGCGATAGTTCAAACATCACCAACGAGACAAATAGAATAGAATAAAATAGAATAGAAGCGTTTGAAATTTTCCACATTGTTGCCCCCTGCTATTTTTAGATAAATTTAAAATTATTTTTTGGAATGTCAATGGGAAATTATTTCCATTCATCCTCCGGGATTTTAGCACCCTTCATAATCGCAATTATCGTTCCGATAGGT
>JALTEE010000517.1 GCA_027007865.1 bacterium | reverse complement strand
AGTCTATATAGATTTATCGATATATCGTTAGATTTTATAGATTTTTCAATAACAATCTTTCCCGTTTCGTTATAAACTGTTATTCTCTCAATGTTTCTACCAATTATATGGATTAAGCGGTTCGAAGGATTTGGATATGCCTTTACACTTATATCTTTGTCGGTGCTCGGGTTTTGCACGGATGTGGATGACACTTTGGTTAGTCGCAGAAACAGCACCGAAGGCGCATCCATATCTGATTGAAATATTGTCAAACTGTCGCCTCCTGCAATCGTATCGACGAATTCGACAAAGTTAAGCGTATCGATGATGATGTTTCGCCTGACCTCTATCCTATCCATCGAATTCCACGGAAGATTGCTTATGTTAATCTGATAATTTCTATTGGCGCTGTTATAGTTGGAAACTAAAACATAAAGTTTATTTTCATCTTCAGACTTCCCTGCAATAGTCATAAAGTTCGTCGTGTCGCAATCGAAACATCCATCAACAACCTCGTCACCAGTGGAAAATACTATTAGTGGCGTCTCAACCTGCATCCTGTGAAATGCAATTATTGCGTTTGCGCTCTGTGTATATATAGAATCGCCGATGCTGAAAGCATAACAGGGATACCACAAAAATAAATCTATCGGAGATTGTTGAGCGGTCAAAACGAGAGATAGGTAATATGCTGCGCCCGCTGGGGATGGAACGAAAGTATCCAATGTGCTATCGATATTATGATTGATTTCGGTTATATGGCTTTCTGTAGCGTAAAAGCCATAAGAATCGAGTAATGCTCGGATTGTATCGGCATATTCTTTTATACTGTATGGATTATCGGCACCGTAAACATGCCATGAATAAAAATCGATGTCGGTATCCGTGCTATCAAGAAATCGTAAGAAATTTTCTCTGTATGCAGGATTGAGTCCTATCGTCGTCCTGGGAACAGCACCCAACGCACCTATTTTTATCGATGGGTCTAAGCTTTTCAAACTATCGCTAACCGTCTGGAACATTTTATAAAATTGAAGAGGCGAACCATACCAGAAAAGTCCACCGGGTTCGTTCCACAACTCAAAATATTTTATATTGTAATGGTAGCCATCGTCCCATCCGTCATTATAATGCATAACAGTTCTCTTGCATAATTCAGCGAATTTAGAAAAACTTAAACTATCGGAATAATCGTCTATCGGCGGCTCGAATGTCGCCATAGGATAGCTCGGATCGGGATAACTGACACCAATGCGAAAATATGTTTCAAAACCGGCGGAAGCAATTTGCATTAGTGTATTATCTGTTTCCGTCCAATCGTAGTGAAAAGGATTGTCAGGGTCGAACGATGTATTTATTGTCGTGAAACTATCCGTCGAATCCTTATTCCAGAAGGAGGAATAAAAACAATAATCAGCAGGTCCGTGATAGCCCTGTGTCCGCAGATATTTTAAACCTAACTCGTGCAAATACGATGTATAAGTCCCCGGTCCTTTGTTTCCACCTAAAAAATCTTTTATGGTGTCTATTTCTGTGGCAAAATTTATGTCGATTCGTTTTTGAGCATACGAAATCGAAACAAACAGGAAAATTGCCGCTAAGAATATATGCCACATCGTCAAGAATCGATTTTTCATTATCTATCCTATTATTTAGATTGAAGTGAATTTTGTGTTCGTTCCACTAAAATTTTACATAAACGCCAAAAATAATGGTTTGAAATTTGTTGAAAATTTAACGAGTAACCTGCTTTACCACATCGATTATTGTGCCGTCGCGATATTCTATAAGCGCTATAATTCTATCGGTTGTTCTCGGCGGTTCGGGTTCGCCGCCGCATATTTCTATAACTTCGTCGTGAATTTCTTCGATGTCCCTTATCGGCAGGTTCGATTTTGCAAAATGTTTTATCAAATCTTTGCGCAGAGGATTGATGGCGATTCCGCGCTCGGTAACGATTACATCGATTGTCTCGCCCGGTGTGGTTATTGTCGTAACGCGCTTTCGTATGACAGGGATTCGTTTTCGATAGGACGGCACGACAATCATAGCGAGTTGTGCGCCCGCTGCGACATCTGTGTGTCCGCCGATGCCGTGCAGCAAAAGCCCGTCGCTGTGCGTGTTCACATTCACATCGAAATTTACATCTACTTCCGTTGCGCCAAGAAAACCGATGTCCTGACGATTCACGAGGCAGCCTTTCGAATGAATGTTCGCATACATCGTCATCGGCGTTTCTTGGTGCCAGATGTCGTCTCTAAACGAGCGTATCGCAACGGGGTCGAATACCTGTCCGTCGAACAGTTTTCTCACGATGCCCTTTTTGAATAATTCTACCGAAAATTTTGTGATGCCGCCGTTTATGAACGATGCCTGAATTCCGTCATCCACCATATATTCACCTAAAAATTTTGTAACAGCGAGCGAAATTCCGCCTGCACCCGTTTGAAATGAGAAACCGTCCCGATAATACGGAGATTCTTTAATAAATTGCGCTGCGAGTTTTGCTATGTGCAATCTCGTCGGCGAACGGGTTATCCGCAGCGTGCCAGAAATGATTCCTTCGGGGTCGCCGATTTTATCGACAACGACAACAAAATCGACATTCGTGGATGGTATCGAAATCGGCAGGCAGGGATATTCGACGAGATTGTCCGTTATGACGACCACTTTGTCGGCATACATCGCATCGGCGTAAGAATAGGCGAGCGGTCCGCAGGCGGATGGTCCATAGACGCCGTTTGCGTTTCCGTAGTCGTCGGCGCAAGGAGCGGCGATAAATGCGACATCGATGTGCAAATCACCGTCTTCGATTGCGCGAACTCTGCCGCCGTGCGTGCGCAATATCGCTGTTGTGGGAAGTCCGCCGTAGGACACAAATTCGCCGACAGGTCCGTTCATCGAACCCTGAATATTTTTAACGATGCCTTTCTTGATGAAATCGATTACAGGTTTATGAACGGGGAAAAGCGCCGTCGGAGCGATTGTTAAATCTTTGATACCGAGTTTTTCGCACGCTTCGAGAACCATATTCACAACAAAATCGCCGTTGCGAAGATGATGGTGAAACGAAATCGTCATTCCGCTGCGCAGTCCCGATTTCTTAACCGCATCTTCGAGATTTTTACACAATTTCTTTTCGCCCGAAAACCATTCAGGATGCGCTTTCGGTATTGGCGGAGCGTATTTTCTGCGCTTGGAGTGATATATCGGGTCGGCAAAAGCGCCTTGATATGGTATAAGTTCTCGACCATCTATTTCTTTCGGTATTAAGCGTCCTGCTGCATTTTCGATAAATTTCATAAAACCTCCGACAGAATTATTTTCCCTTTACGGCGAAAAATAAAGATTTATAATATTATATGCAATAATTTTCATAATGGTTATAAATTATAATATACAATTTAGCTATGAAAATGATAATTGTCATATTTGTAAGTTTTTTCGGTATCCTCTTCGCCGACAATTGCTACGATTCGCAGAAAATCTGGCTCGTTGTGCGAATTGATAAAAAGGCAAATATATTCGAGACGAATAAAAATTGGGTCGCCGATGGTAATAATCTATCCTTGCTGTCGCGCAAAGATAGCAAATGGTTCGCGCGAAATGATTCATCGCTCATCACCGACGATGTTCTTTTGAAAATCACAGGGCAAAAAATGTTCGGTGAAAAACTCGCACAGGAGCGCGAATCGGCGAAGCGAAGGAGTTCTGTGCAACTGGCAATCGGTCTGCCGCTCGGATTGGGACTTTTAGGCGGATGCGCATATTGGGGCAGCACAATTTGGGACAGAGAAACGCCATCGACAATCGACCTCGCAGGCTCACTTGTGCTCGGAATTGCAGGAATCGGAATCGTTATCGGCACGATTTCGAGTTATGTCGCACATCACAGAGCGCCAGACCCGAAAAAGCACCAAATCTCGCTCAAACAGGCATCCGACATTATCGATAAATATAACGAAGCGCTGCAAAGAAAATGTCAATCTTCCAACAGCGAGCTCAGCCCGAGCGGCAGATAAAACGACAGCGCTTGCCCCGAATCGATTGTGAAACCGATTGTCTTTGTCTGCGGGCTATATGAAATCTCGAAACGGTTGACATTCCCACGGGAAGAGCACGTCGAGCAAATTCTGAAACTCGCACCGAAATCGAACATCCAGCCATAATTCCGTGGAGATGGTCCGTGTAAATAGATAATTTCTTCAGGGTTTTTCCAATATGCTCCGCCTGCATCTGCAAAGAGTGCGAAACCGGGGCGAAGCGTAAGAATCTCGAACTTTGGGAAAATTCGCATCTCTGCGGACAATTTTATAAATGGGTCGTCATCAAAATAGCCGACCTCGTAATATGCGGGAAATCCACGAAAGCCGGTTCTGCCGTCTGCGACGAGGAATTTATCGCCGAAATCGGATTGCAGCCACATTATATCTGCGCCTGCGCCAAATCGAACGATGCTGTTCGAATCGGTCGGCGCAAAAGTGCGGAAATTCATTCCCAAAAGTGAATAATCATACATCATATCGTATTTGAAACCGATATAATTATATGACTTTTTCAGCAGAAATGCGCCGGCAAGTTTTGCGGAAAGTGCAATCTTTTTGCCGCCGGCGATATTACAATTCGGTCCCGATGAAGCGGTGGCACTCAATCCGATTGGAATATCTTCGATGCGTGAAAAATTGTCCACATTTTTTGTCTGAAAATATTTTCGCGACAGATAGGAGAGCCGAAACATTATCGGAACCCAACTATAAATCGTGTCCGTAGTTACAGTTACAGGTGAATCTTTTGTCGGGTCCACTATATAATAA
>JALTEE010000516.1 GCA_027007865.1 bacterium | reverse complement strand
CTGTAAAAATCGAATGTATTTAGAAAGAGATTTTATGTATTTTGTCTCGCTCAGAAGCGGCAGTTATGGCAACGGCTATCTGATTTCGGATGGTGCGACGACTTTGATGTTCGACGCAGGCGTGCCGCGAAAACTCGTGTTCTGGGCGATGCGCGAATCGAACATACCCGCGCCAAAAATTATCTTCATATCCCACGAGCACAGCGACCATATAAAAAGTCTCGGTATTTTGCTGCGAGCGTTTTCACCAAATATAAAGGTAGTTGCCACATCGGGAACGCTCGATGCAATGACTTTTTTGCAAAATGCGGAGACGATTGTGCTCGATAGGAACGGCGAGATTTCGGTGGAAAATTTTTCTGTGCGATTCGTCCAAAAGCCGCACGATGCAGCCGACCCTGTGGCGTTTTTCGTCGAGCATACATCGAAAAAATCCGCAGCAATCGTAACCGACATCGGTCATCCGAACGATGATACGATTTCGGGAATCGCAGGAGCGAACCTGCTGCTCGTCGAATCGAACTACGATCCGAAAATGCTCGAAAATTGCGATTATCCCGAACTTCTCAAAGCGCGCATAGACGGTCCTTATGGACATCTATCCAATCGGCAATGCTCCAAACTATTGAGCGAATATGTTCACAGCGGATTGCAAAAAGTAATTTTGGGGCACATTTCCGAGGATAACAATTTCCCCGAAATTGCGAAAAAATGCTCGCGAAAAGCATTGCCAGCCACCGTCGAACTCGATGTCGCATCGCGATATGAACCATCGATTACGATAATCGAATAATTTCCTTTTGTTTCGATTTTAAATTTATATTTTATTCTCCATACAAAGAGGAGATATGGACGGACTAATTGCCATAACATATCGTTGCAACGCCCGCTGCAAAATGTGCGATATCTGGAAATACCCGACGAAGCCGTCGGAAGAAATTTCTCCGAGCGACTTAAATGTGCTGCCCGAAGGAATGCGTTTTGTGAACATCACAGGCGGAGAGCCGTTCATCCGCGATGACATCGAGGAATTTTTAAAAATTTTGCGGAAAAAAGCGGGCAGGATTGTTATCAGCACAAACGGATTTTTTACCGAGCGCATTTTAAAAATTGCCGAGAAAAATCCCGATGTGGGCATTCGTGTCAGTCTCGAAGGATTTGCCAAGATAAACGATTTTCTGCGCGGCATCGAAGGCGGTTTCGAGCGCGGTTTAAAAACTCTCGAAGAACTTCATTCGATGGGGCACAAGGACATCGGCTTCGGCATCACGCTTTCCGATGCGAACCCAAAAGATTTGCTCCCGCTTTTTCACCTTTCCGAAAGTATGAAGATGGAATTTGCCACCGCTGCCGTCCACAATTCATACTATTTTCACAAAGAGGACAATGTGATAACGCAGCAGGATGAGATAATTTCTGCGCTCGAACAACTCGTGAACGAACTGCTGAAATCGAACCGTGTAAAAAATTGGTTCAGGGCGTATTTCAATCACGGGTTGATAAATTATGTTCGCGGAAAGCCTCGCCTGCTGCCGTGTCGAGCGGGTTCGCTTCTATTTTTTATCGACCCGTTTGGAAATCTATATCCTTGCAATGGTATGGATAAAAGTTTTGGTAATATTCGCGAAAAAAATTGGGACGAATTGTGGAACGGAACTCGTGCCGATGAAATTCGCAGAGATGTTAAAAATTGTCCCAAAAACTGCTGGATGATAGGTAGCGTGGCGCCGATGATTAAGAAAAAGATTTTCTCGACTGGAATGTGGGTGCTGAAACAAAAATTGCGCTCTATCATTGGCAAAAAATACCGTTCTCCCAAATGAATGTTCTAATCGTCAACACAATTTACTATCCACAGGGCGGCGCACCGATATATGGATTGAAACTCGCCGAACTGCTCGAAAAAAAAGGGCATACTCCAATCCCGTTCTCGATGCAAAATCCTAAAAATATCGAGACACAATATAGTAAATATTTCGTCGATTTTATCGACTTCAATGAGAAATTGCGCAACAAAACGCCTAAAAAAATGCTCGATGTAGTCGGTAGAATTTTTCATTTCACCGAAGCAAAGCGGAATATCGAGCGGCTGCTCGAAGATGAGCAAATCGACATTGTTCACTTGAATAATTTTTTGCATCACATTTCGCTGTCTATTATCGAGCCGATAGCGCGCAGAAACATTCCACTCGTCTGGACGTTGCACGACCATATTCTCGTCTGTCCGAACACAAATCTTTTCGATGACAAAAGAGGCGAGCCGTGCAGTAGATGCACGAATTCTTTCAAAAGAATCGTATTGCCTCTTTTGCGAAAATGTAAAAAAGGTTCATTTGGAGCGAGTGCATTGGCTTCCGCAGAAGCGCTGTATATCGCGATGAAAAAGCCGCATAAAATTCCCAAATATTTTATCTCACCGAGCGAGTTTTTGAAAAATCAGCATAAAAAGATGGGTTTCGATATATCTCGCTTCGCAGTTGTGCCGAACTTTGTCGATTGCGCAGAATTCGAACCGCATCCCGAACCGGGCAATTATGCTCTCTATTTCGGCAGACTGTCGAGTGAAAAGGGATTAGGATTTTTGATAAAAGCATTTGCAAAATTGAATAATAAAAAATTGCTCATTGTCGGCACAGGTGCGCAGGAAAATAAATTGAAAAAAATTGCCGAATCTTTGAATGTGCCTGTGGAATTTGCCGGGTTTCTACGAGGTGAAGCGCTGCGGAAAGTGATATATAATTCCCGATTTGTCATTGTTTCATCAGTGTGCTATGAAAATGCGCCGCTTGCGATTTTGGAAAGTTTTGCATCGGGAAAGCCTGTTCTGGCAAGCGATATCGGGGGAATACCCGAATTGGTTACCGACGATGTGGGAAGTCTTTTTCCGCCGCAAGATGCCGATGCCATCGCACAAACTGTTAAAAATTTGTGGGATAATGATAATAAGATAAAAGAAATGGGAATAAGAGCAAGAAAAGTGGCAGAGGAAAGATTTTCGCCAGAGGTGCATCTTGAAAAAATATTGGAAATTTATCGTAGAGCAATAAATGGAAGTGCAAAATGAGAGTGATAACTTTTATAATTGTGTCAATATTACTTTGTTAAATGGGGGAATGATAGTGATATTTTCTATTTGGCAAGTGCCATTTTTATATTATAATTATGTCTGAAAATTTTTTTATAGGAGGATTTTATGCGATATCTTTTATCATTGGCGGTTTTGTTTGCTATGCTCGGTGTTTGCTTTGCATTCGATTTTAAAGATTTGTCAGATGAAGAGCGCATTTCAGCAGAATTTTCGCTCCTGTTCGATAGAGACAGCGATTTTCGCTTTGTGAACGAAAGTCCGATTATCAAATCGGGAACGCCGTTTGTGTTGGATATATTGAAGCACAAGGATTTGCTGACATCGGAGCAGATGCGGATATTGCGCGAAGCATTGCTTAGACCGTCGCTGCCCGATTATTACGATACTCCCGATGGGCATTTCAAGATTCACTACAATAGTTCCATTTCCGATACGCACTATGTCCATCGCTGCGGTGAATTTTTTATGCGAGCGTGGGCTGTCGAAGTCGATACATTCGGTTTCAATGCGCCGATAGACGATGGCACACTCGGTGGAGATGGTAGATTCGATGTCTATATCCTCAATCTTGGAACGGGCGTATATGGCGTAACATATCCCGACGGAGACGAGGGACCGAACCCGTGGCACGATGAATCCGCATATATCGAAGTGAATTCATCATACGACGGCTTTCCCGATAACGACGACCCGGAGGGCTCTGCGTGGGGAGCGTTCAAAGTTACCTGCGCACACGAATTTTTCCACGGCGTTCAGATGGGATACGACCCCGACGAACAGGTGTGGATGCTCGAAATCGCATCGGTCTGGATGGAGGATATGGTCTATGACTATGTCAACGACTATTACAATTATCTGTCGGGATATTATCAATACATTTTCGATTCGCCATATCTTTCGCTGATGGAATATTCGATGCACATGTATAGTTCTTGTGTTTGGTTTCGCTATCTATCGGAAAACTACACTATCGATATTATCAAAGGCGTTTTTAACAATATGATATATCTCGATGGGATGAATGCGATTTCTGCGGCGCTCGATTCGATTGGGAAAGATGTCGGCGATGAATTTTCGAAATTCGCCTGCTGGAACTACCTTACATCTTCGCGAGCGGATAGTTTCCATTACGAAGAAGCGGCAGGATATCCGCCAATCGCAACGGAAGCATCGGTGAGTTCGTATCCATATACATTTTATCCCGTTTCGAGCCATCGTCCGCATTCGTTCGGCGCAGATTATATCGAACTTTCGAGCACTCCCGCCTATGGCATATATATCGATTTTAGCGGTGCTGCCGGTGCCGATTGGAAAGTTGCAGTTGTCATTCCAGGCGATTCCGCGGAAATCCTTTATCCGGACAGTTTCGACTATGTGAATACTCGCGGGCTGCCTGCTGCTGTTGCCGTTGCACCAATCGGTTCGTTCACCAATTCATCGACAACTTACGATTTCTCGCTCACAATTCGAGAATGCACATCTGTCGCGGAAAAGACGCAGAAGCCCAAAGATATCGCATTGTTCGCATATCCGAATCCTTTCAATTCGTCGTGTGAAATCACGCTGTCCCGTGTCAACAAGGGAGCATGCTCCCTTGTTGATGGAACGGTTGAAATATACGATTTGCGGGGGAATGTTGTTTTCACGAATGCCATAGGGGCGAGGTCGCCTCGCCCAATGCAAAAGGGCGCGGAAACCGCGCCCCTACAAAACGG
>JALTEE010000515.1 GCA_027007865.1 bacterium | reverse complement strand
ATACATCGCCGAGCGGGTCGAACACGGGCGCGAAAGCGACGCGGAGATATAGATTTCCGACTCTTCGCAGTCCGCCGTATGCGGGCACGCCGAGCGCTGCCGCTTTTATTACGCCGATTTCCGATGCCCAGTATGGATTCGTTTCACCGACAGGAAGTCCCTTATCTGTGGCGAATAAAATTACTCCCGATGTATCCAGAACAGCGATTGTGTGGACTTTTTCTTCGTCTATGAGCGACATCAAATAATGGGTCGGATTTTTTTCGGCGAGTTCCGGCATATCGAGTTGAAGCGCTTCTACCCAATCGGACGGTATATTTCCCGCCAATGTCTGTGCGAGCAGTGCGAGGTTCTTGCCGAGGTCGCGCTGCGAAAAATTATAGAGTTTGTGGTAGAGAATAAAATTCGCTCCGTTGAAGCCTGCCCATATCAGAATGAGAATGAGCATTCCCCATAAAAACATTCGATGCAGCGATGTTTTCTTGCGCTTTTTTCCCTTTGATTTCATAATGTAAAAAATAACAATCGATATTATTTATGCAAATAATTTGAAGTTGCAAAAAAATAAAAAAAGTTTTCATCACAATTACTTGACAATACATAAAATGCTAAATATTTTTACGACTTAATTTGCAAATAAACAAGGAGGATAAAGGTGGCGGAAAAGTCATTCGGACCCGATAAGATTCGAAATGTTGCACTACTTTCACACGGAGGCGTCGGCAAAACAACACTGGCGGAAGCGATACTATATGAGACAGGAACTATAAAAAGGATGGGTTCCGTCGAGGATGGAACGACAACAAGCGACTACCGTCAGTCTGAAATCGAGCGCAAAAGTTCGGTGAACCTGTCTGTGATGCACATAATCTCTGGCGATGTTAAGATAAATATCATAGATACGCCGGGCTATGCGGATTTTGTTGGCGATGTGTTTTCTGCGCTGCGAGTTGTCGAAGGTGCTGTGTTGCTCGTTTCTGCACAGGCGAGCGTGGAAGTAGGAACTCAACAGTCATGGGGATACATAGAAGGAAAACCGACGATTTTATTTGTCAACAGGATGGACAGAGAAAATGCCGATTTCGACAAGGCTGTGAGCGATATGAGGGAGGCATTCGGAGATTCTGTTGTCCCATTTGCATTGCCAATCGGTTCTGCGGAAAGTTTCATCGGCATAGTCGATGTTCTCTCGAAAAAAGCGTATAAATACGAGCGCGGCGGTGATGGAAAAGGTGAACCTATCGATATTCCTGCGGAACTCGTCGGAAAGGTGGATGAAATTTACACGACGCTAATCGAGCGCGCTGCCGAATCGGACGATTCGCTTATGGAGAAATATTTCGAGCAGGGCGAACTTTCTGCGGAAGAAATTGCCAGTGGGCTTTCTGCGAGTGTTTCTGCTGGTGCGCTACATCCCGTTTTCGTCGGTTCCGCTGCGGAAAATATGGGAATAGATATTTTAATAAATGGCATCGTTAATTTAATTCCATCTCCCGCTGCTGCGGGCGCTGTAAAAGGAGCGAAAACAATCGATGGCGAACTCGAAGTCGAAAGGCAACCATCTGCCGATGCGCCATTTTCCGCATTGGTGTTCAAACTTGTTACCGAACCTCATGTTGGAGATTTGACATATTTTAGAATCTATTCTGGCAAAATTGCTCCCGGCAACGATGTGCAAAATTCTACGAAGCAGTCTGGCGAACGAGTCGGGCAATTGTTCGTTGCAAACGGGAAAAACCGTGAAGATATAGCGGAATTGCTCGCTGGCGACATCGGCATAACTGTGAAACTGAAAAATACCAAAACAGGCGATACGCTGTGTTCCAAAAAGGATGTCATAGTCTATCCACAAATTCAATTTCCGAAGCCACTTGTGGCGGAAGCGGTTACAGCAAAAAATAAAGGTGAAGAAGATAAAATTGCGCAGGGTCTCGCTAGATTGCACGAGGAAGACCCAACATTCTTTTTCGAAGTTGACCCGGAACTGCACCAAACACTCGTATATGGTCAGGGAGAACTTCATCTCGAAATGGTTGTGCAAAAATTGCGAGACCGATTCAAAGTTGAAGTGGAACTGAAAAAGCCGAGGATTCCGTATCGAGAGACAATCACAAAATCATCGACAAAGCGATATAGGCACAAGAAACAAACAGGCGGTGCAGGCGAATTTGCAGAAATCGAGATGAGACTCGAACCGCTCGAACGCGGAGCGGGATTCGAATATGTATGGGACATTTTCGGTGGCGCCATTTCATCGGGCTATCAAAACTCGATTGAAAAAGGGATAAAGCAAGCGATGAGCGAAGGCATCATCGCAGGATACCCTGCGGTAGATTTGCGTGCTATTGTGGTTGATGGGAAAGAACATCCTGTCGATTCCAAAGATGTAGCGTTTCAAAAATGTTCGCGAGAGGTTTTTAGACAGGCTTTTATGGATTCTGCACCGATAATACTCGAACCGATACTCAATCTCGAAGTGGTTGTTCCAGAAGAGTTCACGGGCGATGTTATGGGTGATATTTCGAGTAGGCGCGGTAGAATACTCGGAATGGAACCTGTGGGGAAAAACTTGCAGAAAATCATCGCAAAAGTTCCGCAGGCAGAGTTATATAAATACAGCACGATTTTGCGCTCGATGACGCAGGGCAGAGGATGGTTCTCTCAGGAATTCTCTCATTATGAAACACTCCCGAAGGAAATTTTGGATAAAGTGATAGCAGAATCGAAAAGAGACGAGGAATAGATAAAATCCAACATAAAGATGAGTGTGCAATCGTCGAAAACAAAAAGCCCCGACATATTGTCGGGGCTTTTTAACATCAAGGCACATATTTTATTGTAATTTCGCTATTTTCTATGTTTTTTGGCAAAAACTTCTATACCTTCCTTACATTTAGCGCCTTGAGTCCTTTTTCTCCTTCCGCCAAATCAAATTCTACTTCATCACCGGGGGAAAGAGTACGGAACCCATCACCAGATACATCCGAGTAATGCACAAACACATCGGGTCCACCGCCTTCTTGTTCGATGAAACCATAACCCTTCTTTTCATCGAAACGTTTCACACGACCACGAGCCATCTAACAAACCTCCTGTTAAAGTTAACAACACTTTGCAAAAATAGATATTAAATCTTTTCTGTCAAGTATTTTTTTATAAAATATTATTTTTTAATAGTACCAACAATCAGCCTTTACTTTTTTTGAGTAATTCCCCTAATTTTTCCCACCTTGTGTCGATAGGATTCTGAATCGTATGCTCACATTGCGTTTTATTCAAATTTGCTCCGCATACGGGGCATAATCCCTTGCAATCCTGCGAACACAATGGATATGGTGGAATTGCAAGAATTATTGCATCGTGAATTCTGGGTGAAATATCCAATCTCCCGCTGGAAGGGTCGAGTTGGAGCATATCGTTTTCCCAGAGCGAAGTTTGCACTGGTGCACCAGATGTGAGCCTCACGACAAAATCGATAGGTTCATCTATATTATACTCGAATTTCTCCAAGCAACGAACACATTCGAGCATAACTGATGCAGAAACTCTTCCCGTGCAGGAAACATCGAGTCCGTGTCGGAAGCAAATAAGTTCGAGAATTATATCGCTTTTGAATTCTGCTTGGATGTTTTCGATTTCGCGAGGCTGCCAGACAAACCTATAATGGTTCTCGCCCTCGTCGAGCGCGAATATATCGAGAAACTTGCTCAATTGCCGACTTCCAAATATATGCTTTATCAGCTATGTTTTGAGGAACACTCTATTAGTAGCGCCGTCTTCCTCCACCACCCTGTCGTCCTCCACCATATCCGCCTCCGCTGCTTCGGCGACCTTCGGAACGAGGACGAGCTTCGTTAACTTTGAGACTACGTCCTTTCAGTTCTGTGCCGTTCAGTCCATCGATTGCTGCCTGACCTTCTGTTTTGGATGGCATCTCGATGAAGCCGAATCCTCTCGATTCACCACTATACCTGTCTTTTATGATAGTAACCGATTTGACCTGCCCAAACGCTTCAAACGCTTTTTGCAAATCCTCTTCCGTAACATCATCCGCCAGGCTTCCAACATAGATATTCATTATAATCTCCTTGTGTAATGAATTCTAAATTTTTACATCTAATACTGTCAGTTTTTAACAAATTTTAATTTATTTTGAATAATAATACAATTCTATGTTTTTGGCAAGAAAAATAATTTAATATTTTTCGGCCGAAACAATCGAGCTCTTATTTTTGTAAAAATTTCGTGTTGCCTTGATAGTTACCTCTATAATAAATGGATGATATCCATAGGTTTTATTCGATAATTTTATTTCCTTCGTTTCAACTTTCTCGGTTTTGGAGAACCGTGTTCAGAAAATAGTTTCTTTTCCTCTTCGATTATGTCCGCAAAAGTAACTTGCCTTAAATGTTGCTCGATAGCATTCTGAAATTTTTCCCAGAAAACACGCATTATGCAATATTCTATTCTATTACAATACTTTTTATCGTCGGGGATAAGGCATTTCATAATTGCGATTTTCCCCTCGAGAGCGGTAAAAATATCGTATAGCGAGATTTCTTCGGGAGATTTAGCGAGTATATATCCTCCGCCAGGTCCCTTGAAACTATGAACTATACCTGCGTGTTGCAATTTCGCAAGCAACTGCTCGAGATAAGAGGGCGAAATTTCCTGTTGCGAAGCAATCCACTGTATCGCAATAGGCTTGCCCGAATCTGACTTTGCAAGTTCTATAATCGCTCTTGAAGCATACCTAACCTTTGTAGAAATTCTCATATACCCTCCGATTTGATTGGAATTAAAAATAC
>JALTEE010000514.1 GCA_027007865.1 bacterium | reverse complement strand
GGATACCATGTGCGTAAAGCGGACAAAAATTTTAAAAAATTTTCTTGACAAAAAAGAGGCGGGTCAATATATTAGCACTCGATACAATAGAGTGCTAATAATATTTCGTATTTCATTGTGCTACATAATGTTATGATTTATTCACTTTGAGCATAAGGAAAAGCATCAAAATATAGAGGTGTTAACATCAAAACAAAAATGGAGGTGAACGATGGATGTAAAACCACTCTATGACCGATTGCTCGTTAAGCCTGTCAAAGAACAGGAGGTCAAAAAAGGCGGAATCATTATCCCCGATACCGCAAAGGAACGCCCTCAGGAAGGCAAAATCGTCGAAGTAGGCGAAGGAAAAGTGACCGACGACGGAAAACTTATCCCGCTGAAAGTGAAAAAAGGGCAAAAAATCCTGTTTTCGAAATATGCGGGAACAGAGTTTGAAATGGACAACGAACAATATCTGATTATGCGGGAATCCGATGTCCTCGCTATAATCGGGTAATTAAAAAAGTCGAAAGACAAAAGTTGCCCCTATCACCAAGCGGAGTATAACTTTAAATTTTGAACTAACAAGGAGGTTTAGAAATGTCAGCAAAGTTGCTCGAATACTCGAACGACGCCCGTGAAATGATAAAATCGGGTGTTATGAAACTTGCGAGAGCGGTCAAGGTAACGCTCGGTCCCAAAGGCAGAAATGTTGTTATGGAGCGCAAATTCGGTTCGCCGCTGGTTACCAAAGACGGCGTCAGCGTTGCAAAAGAAATCGAACTGGATAACCCATTCGAAAATATCGGTGCGCAACTCGTCAAAGAGGTCGCATCGAAAACATCCGATATCGCAGGTGACGGCACAACCACAGCAACACTACTAACAGAAGCGGTATTTCTCGAGGGAATGAAAAATGTTACCGCAGGAGCAAATCCACAAGCGCTGCGAAGAGGCTTCGAAAAAGCAACGAAAGCCCTCGTAGAAGAACTCAGAAAAATGTCGAAGGATGTTTCCGACTCGCAGGAAATCGCTAATATCGGCGCAATATCCGCAAACAACGATATGGAAGTGGGAAAACTTATTGCAGATGCGATGGATAAAGTGGGAAACGAAGGCGTCATCACCGTCGAAGAAGCAAAGGGAACCGAAACGACGCTCGAAGTCGTCGAAGGAATGCAGTTCGACAGAGGATATCTGTCCCCCTATTTCATAACCGACCCGGAATCGATGGAAACAGACCTCGAAGACCCGCTGATTCTTATCTATGATAAGAAAATCTCGGCGATGAAGGATTTGTTGCCCGTTCTCGAACGAGTTGCCCAAACAGGAAAGCAACTTCTCATAGTTTCCGAAGATGTCGATAGCGAAGCACTCGCTATGCTCGTAGTCAATAAACTCCGCGGGACATTGAAGGTTTGCGCTGTCAAAGCACCCGGATTCGGTGATAGAAGAAAGCAGATGCTTCAAGATATCGCAATACTAACAGGTGGACAAGTTATTTCCGAAGAACTCGGCTTCAAACTCGAAAATACAAAAGTCGAAGACCTCGGCAGTGCAAAGAAAGTAATCGTGGATAAAGACAACACTACGATAGTTGAAGGTGCGGGCGATGCCGAAAAGATTCAGGGCAGAATCAATGAAATTAAAGTGCTCATCGACAAAGCGACATCGGACTGGGACAAGGAGAAATTGCAGGAACGGCTCGCCAAACTCGCAGGCGGCGTAGCGGTAATCAAAGTCGGTTCCGCAACAGAATCGTCGATGAAAGAGAAAAAAGCGCGCGTCGAAGATGCACTTCACGCAACACGAGCCGCTGTCGAAGAAGGAATCGTTCCCGGTGGCGGAGTAGCATTACTGCGAGCAATTCCTAAATTGAAAGAAACTGTGAAGGAACTCGAAGGCGATGAAAAAATCGCAGCGACAATTCTCGAAAAAGCGCTCACAGAACCGCTCAGACAAATTGCTAATAATGCAGGACACGAAGGTTCCGTCGTGGTCAACAGAGTTATGAGCGAGAAAAACGCATTCGGCTTCAACGCTGAAACGGAAAAGTTCGAGGACCTCGCAAAAGCAGGCGTCCTCGACCCGACGAAAGTCGTCCGTTCTGCGCTCGAAAATGCAGTCTCAATCGCATCGCTCCTATTGACAACCGAAGCGATGATTGTGGAAAAGCCGGAGCCGAAAGAAAAAGGATTGCCACCAGAAGCAGCAGCAGCGGGAATGGGCGGTGGTGGCGGATACGGGTTCTAATAATCCCGATTGTGAAAGAAAAACTTCTTGGGAGAAACCCTCTTCCCAAATATTTATTTGGGAAGGGGGTTCGTTTTGTATTATCCATTGTTTCCCGCTATGGCGAGATTGAATCGTGTTTCACAAAGCGGGACCCTTTAGCTATAAATAATAGCACCCTTTAAATATTTTCCGGTGTAATATTCTATCTTAAAATTCTTCCAAATATTTCTCCATTTCCGCCAGCTGTTTTTTCGAATTTATCCCTTCGATTTCCCAATGGTTCTTTACAGATATTGCGGAAATTCGCATCCTGAATGATTCGCGCAGGATATGAATCACATCTGTGAGGTAAAATTCCGCCTGTGCATTGTCGTTTTTCACGAGAGCGATTGCTTTTCGCAGTTGCGCCAGTTCGAATACATAAGTTCCCGAATTTATCTCGCGTATTTTCAATTCATCATCGGAGGCGTCTCGGTGCTCGACAATTTTTTCGACGGAATTATCTGCGCTGCGCACAATTCGCCCATATCCGGACGGATTTTCGAGAATTGCAGTGAGAATTGTCGCGGCGGCAGATGTCTTTTTATGAAGCGATAGCAATCTTTTGAGAGTTTCGGCTTGCAGCAATGGAACATCGCCGCAGAGGACAAAGACATCGCCCTGTGCTGGGAGTTTTGGCAGAGCGCGCTTCACTGCGTCGGCGGTGCCCAAAAGTTCTTCCTGAACAGCAAAATCGAATGAACCGATATCCGACCTATTCGATATATGCTTGATGACTTTTTCTCTATTGTGCCCGACAACGATAATCGTCTTCGATATATCGAGCAGAGCGACAGTATCGAGCACCCAATCTATGAGCGGTTTTTCTGCTAATGTATGCAGGATTTTAGGCAGCGGAGATTTCATCCGCTTTCCTTTGCCCGCCGCAAGAACGATAGCGTATGTGTTATCGAGTTTCAAGTTAAAAGTCGAAAGTCAAGAGTTCCACACCACATATCCCAAAATCCGAATATATTTACAATTCGAGTGTCTCGCTCGACAAAATGAAAAATCCAAAGGGAGATGCTTCTGCCATCATTAGTGTCGATTTTTTATATTTGTTTGAGAAGTGTAATCATCTCGATGGCGGTTTCCGCCGCAGACCATCCTTTGTTTCCCGCTTTTGTTCCCGCGCGTTCGATTGCCTGCTCGATTGTGTCGGTCGTCAAAATTCCATAGGCGAGCGGGATTTCCGTTTCCAATGCGACCTGTGCGATGCCCTTCGTAACTTCCGCTGCGATGTATGAAAAATGTGGTGTATCGCCGCGAATGACCGCTCCTACGCAAACGATTCCATCATATTTACCCGACTTTGCAATTTTTTTCGCAGCCAACGGTATCTCGAATGCGCCCGAAACCCAAAATACATCGACCTTGTTCATATCGACTTCGTGGCGAGTGAGGTAGTCTACTGCACCATCGAGCAATTTGCCCGAAACAAATTCATTGAAGCGGCTCACAACGATAGCGATGGATAATCCCTTTCCGCTGAAATCGCCTTTGTGCTCCTTCATAAAAAACCTCCGCGTATTTTTTCTATTTTATTTTTTCCAATCTCGTCTGAAACTTTTCCTGATTATAATATACAATCGGTTCTTTTTCTCCCGTATCCTCGTTGATTTGGCTACCTTTGATGTCTATCATTTTATCGGAGGTATGTTTGACGATACAGCCGTTATCGATGTCGAAATAGACCTCGCCTTTTATATCGCCCTTCATCGTGATGTCCACATCGTAAGTCGTCCCGTCCTGCTCGGTTTCGCCAACTTGATGAATGTCCACTGTCCCTGTGAGTTTGCAGACCGCCACACGAGCGCTGTCCATCATAACAAAGTCCGACACGACAAAATCTTGGATGACTTTTCGCGTAACTTTCATATTTTTATCGTTCACAACAGTATCTTTATCCTCGTGCCAAGAATATCCAACTGTAACTTTTTTCTGTGGCAGCGGGAATTCCAAGAGAAATTCCAGTGGCGAGATTTCTTTTTTTTGTAATTCTTCTTCGAGGTCGAGCCCTTCAACATCAATTGCGGAACCTTCGGAATCGAGCGTGGCGGTAATTTCGAGGTCTTTCATATCTTCCACTTCGTCGGAACTTTGCAATTGGTCATTCTGAAAAACGCCGACATCGACATTACCGAACTTATATTTCATTTTAACCTCGCCGAGACTGTCTCCCTTTTCGACCGATATAGAAAATTTAACATCGCCTTTGACGAGCCTCGTTACCGCTGCGCCTTGCTGAGAGGTTTGAATATATTTATCGACTCTCGTGCGATAATCGAATGTTTTGCCAATTGCATTCTCGTAGGATAATTTCACTCCGCCTTTGGGCATTTGGATTTTCGTTCCACCGCCACAACCGAATAAAAATATCGCAATAATCGCGAAAACAATACCATCAATAAAGAACCTGCGCATTCCTGCCTCCTCATTTTTTTAATTTTCCTAATTTTATACTATTCGCTCAAAATTCGCAACCTGTTTTTTCCAAAAATATTTTTTATGACTTGTTTTTTGGTTTATTTTCGCTATTATCATAAATAAATTAGA
>JALTEE010000513.1 GCA_027007865.1 bacterium | reverse complement strand
AAAATGTATTATCCTTTAATAATTTAAAATGCTTTGAATAATATATTAAATAAAAAAATATAGAAAATAATATTACATATAATAACACGGATATAATCGGTTGAAACGCAATATACGCCGCAGAATACTTATATATAAATAGCGAATTCGAAAAGAGATAAATAAGTAGCGAAATTGCGGTGATGTAATATTTCTTTTTCATTATGTTCTGTTAATTACGAGTTGTTCGTATTTATTAAAAAATCTTTTATATCCTAATCTCGTGCACACTATCGCAGCGATTGCAGGAGTTCCGATAATTAAATACATAATGATTATCTGAAATTTTATTGCTTGGATAGGTGAAGCACCGGCAAGTATCATTCCGGTCATCGCACCGGGCATATGAATTACACCGGCGACCTTTACGCTGTCGAGTCGTGGTATCAGAGCGAGGCGCATCGCCGATTTTATGGTATTAGAGGACGCTAATTTCGGGGATTTGCCGAGAGCGAGCATAACTTCGATTTTCTCGCGATTATCTGCAATACCATCCCGAAGGCGTATCATAGTAATAGATGCAGTATTCATCGTATTGCCGATTACCATTCCCGCTATTGGAATAAGATACATCGGTTTTGGTGAAATAATCCTAAGACTTAGTAAAATAATTACGGCAACGATAATCGAAAGCATCATCGCAGTTAATGTAATAGGAAATGGTCTAAAAATCCCTTTCGCCCTGCCTGCACTGGTATATGCGCCGATGAGCGTCATAACGAATATCATGCTTATTGTCCACAGAATATGGTTTTCAGCGAAAATGAATTTCAGCAAATATCCGACAGCAATTAGTTGAACAAACGAGCGGACGGTTGCTTCGATTATATCGCGCTCCAAACGCAATTTCTCCGACAACGATATACCAAAAGCGATTGCGACAAATGTAAGCGAAAATAAGACATCCCAATATGTAAGCATAGCGTCTCCTAATTATTAAACGATTACTTTTTCAAATCGCCGCGAATGAACTTTTCGACTATTTCATCCTCCGTTTCGTGCAAATGTTTTGTCTTCCCCTGCCAATGAATGTTTCCGTTATATAACATAGCGCCATTTCCATCGAGCCGTATCGCTTGTTCGACAATGTGCGTAACCCAGATAAGCGTTATCTTTTCCGAAAATTCCCAAAGCAGTTTTTCAATAGTTTTCACAGCGGTCGGGTCGAGCGCCGATGTCGGTTCATCGAGCAGTAGAACATCAGGTTTTGTAGAAAGTGTTCTCGCAAGACAGACCCGCTGCGCTTCGCCAACGGATAATTCATCGGAGCGATGCTTTATATAATCCTTTGGTAACCCAACTTGTTCGAGCAGCGATTTTATGTCATCGTCAGAAATATCGGGTGCTGCGAAAGAGATATTGTTTCCAACTGTGCCATCGAAAAGTATCGGTTTCTGAAATACCATTCCGACCTTGCGGCGCAATTCTCGAACGGGATAGTCAAAAAGCGAATGCCCCTTATACAATATTTCGCCCGACGATGGACTTAGCATTCTGTTCAAAAGGCGCAATAATGTGGTTTTGCCACTGCCAGAAGGTCCAACAATGACAAAAATTCCTTCTGGAATATTTAAAAATATCCCCGAAAGAACTTTTTTATCACCATAATCGACATCTATGTTATTCAATGTGAATATGTGCGACATTGTATCAATTCAAGGAGTAATCCTGCAACTGCATATCGGTCGAATCGGCGGTTTCGATATCGACAATTCTAACAGGTCCAACTCCATCCGCGAACCAAGTGCGAAGCGAAAAGTTATATATCGAAGACTCTACCGTAAGAAGTTCACGATAACAGTCATAAGTCCCGGATGGAACGGTAATCGTCTCATAAGCCTCGACTTCTCCGTGAACCGTTATGTCCACAAGCAACGTTTCTACATCGTCCCATTCCATTCCGATTTCGGGATTCAATGGAGCGGCTGGAAACGCGAAAAACGCACCATACATATAATGACCGCCATACAAATAATCCGTTCCTTTGCGATAGTAAATCGAATCCACAGACGAATCCGAAGAAGTGTTATACATCACAAACCAGAGTAAAGAGTCGATTTCCACAGTATCGTCGATGGACTGCGTCTGCGTGTATGCATCCGTGCTTCCCGCCGTATCCGACCAATTTACCGAAAATGTCCAATAATTTCCTACTGCGAGTGGGAAATAATCGGCAGGGGGAATCGTATCGACCTGAACATTAACGGTCGCATCGTCGGACACATCGCCGTCAGATACTGTCAAAGCGATGATAAATGTTCCAGCGGAATCGGGGGCTGTCCAGGTTACTGTCGCACCGGAACCCGAAATGGAGCCGTCTTCCGCAGACCACTCATAAGCAAGCGTTCCATCGCCGTCATAACTCACCACAGCGCTTATCGTAGATGTTTCGCCAGCGTGCACAGTGTTAGGATTTGCCGTGAACGATGTAATTGTGAGCGATGCTTCTTTGCTGCATCCTAATATAAAAACCGCGAACAGAATTATCACAGTCAGCCCGACAACTAAAACTGTTTTCCGAGACATTTTGTCCTCCTTGTGTGATTATCTTGACAAAGTTAAGTCTAAGATTATTTTTGAAAAAAATCAAGTAAAACGGAGGAAATTTTGTCAAAAGTTTTAGTTACAGGAGGCGCAGGATTTTTAGGCTCGCATCTCGTTCGTGCATTGGAGCAAAAGGAAATGGATGTTGTTGTTCTCGATGATTTGTCCACAGGTTTTATGGAAAATTTATCGGGAACAGGCGCAAAATTCATTCGCGGAACAGTCGAGAATGCTGATATTGTGCGAAAAAGCGCCGATGGTTGCGATGTAATTTTTCATCTTGCTGCACTGGTTTCCGTGCCGATGTCGCAAAAATATCCGGAAAAATGCCTGTCTATAAATGTCGGTGGAACAAAAAATATTCTCGCTTCTGCGGAAAAACTCGGCATCAGGAAAATCGTTTTCATATCGTCGGCATCTGTATATGGTTCACAGCCTAATTTGCCTCAGCGCGAAAGCGATGCTGTTATCCCCGAAAGTCCCTATGCAGAGACGAAATTATTATCGGAGAAATTGTGCAGTGAATGGTCAGAACGAACTGGTGGAAACGCGATTTCAATTCGTTTATTCAATGGTTTTGGACCGCGCCAGAGAGCCGATTCTCAATATGGCGCTGTAATCCCGAGGTTTTTAGCCGCAGCAATGAATGGGAAAAATATCGAAATTTTCGGTGACGGCGAACAAACACGCGATTTCATATTCATCAATGATATTGTTAGTGCGTTGATGTTTCTTATGGAGAAGGATTTTTCAGGTATAGTCAATCTCGCACGAGGAGAAAAAATCTCGATTAACCAACTCGCCGAACTTGTTCAAAAAATTGCGGGGCGAAGAATTCCGATGGAATTTAAAAAATCTCGCTCGGGCGAAGTGCGACACTCGATTGCAGATATATCTAAGATAAAATCGCTCGGTTTCGAGCCGGAAATTTCGCTGCAAAAAGGCTTGGAAATAACATTAAATGCAATACAAAATGGCAAAAAGCGATAAAGTTCTGCGGGTTATAGCGGTTGTTCCAGCATACAACGAGCGGAACACGATTGAAAAAGTTATCGAGGAAATCCAGAATAGTGCACCGAATATCGACATTGTAGTAATTGATGACGGTTCGCTCGACGATACATACGATTGTGCATCGAATGCAAAAGCACTGGTAATTCGTCATCCATTCAATATGGGTATCGGCGCAGCGGTTCAGACGGGATTTAGATTTGCCACTATTCGAAATTATGATGTAGCGGTTCAGGTCGATGGAGACGGTCAGCACGACCCGAAATATATTCCGCAGATGTTAGAGATAATTGCGAATGGTGATGCCGATGTTGTCGGTGGTTCGAGATTTTTGGAAGGTGAAGGATTTCAATCGTCGTCGCTGCGGAGAGCGGGAATAAACTTTTTCGAGATGATTTATAAAATATTTGTCGGAATTGATGTAACAGATTGCACATCGGGTTTTCGTGCATTCGGGAAAAATGCGCTCGAATTCGTCGCAGAAAATTACCCCGACGATTATCCCGAACCAGAAGTCGTTATTATGCTAAAAAAAGCGGGTTTCAAATTCAAAGAAATCCCCGTAGTTATGCGTGAGCGACAGGGCGGAAAAACATCCATCAAAGGATTTAAACCGCTCCATTATATGATAAAAGTAACGCTCGCATTAATTATGAATATTTTACGAAAGGCGGAACGATGAAGCGTGTGCAGTTCATATCACTTCTTGCGTCGCTGGGATTGCTCGGTATCATTCTCGAATTGGTCAGACGCAAATTGCTCAAAGAGCGGTTCGCTTTACTGTGGATATTATCGGCGCTCGTTTTGGTGCTATTTTCGCTATGGGCTGACTTTTTACAAATTCTTGCAAATGCAATGGGAATTTATTACGCCCCCGCTGTTCTGCTCCCGATTATGCTGATGTTCGGTGTGATATTATTCCTATATTTTTCTGTGATTGTTACAAAACAAGGAGATAAAATAAAAACTTTGTCGCAAAATGAGGCTATTTTGGAAGAGAGAATAAACGAACTCGAAAATAGAGGAGAGGAGAAAAAATGAAGTATATCATCGCCATTCTATTTTTTTCCTGCATATTATATGCGCAGGACATCGCCGTTCAGTATTTCCAAAACACCGACGATATACGCGAAGCAAAGGATAATAATGAAATCACTTATGAACAGTATGTGGAACTGATGCAATTGTTCGAGGAAAAAATCGAAGTGAACACGGGAAATCTGCGCAGACTTCTATCTATTCCAGGCGTCGATAGAAGCGATATCGAAGCGTTGGAAGCGGCGCGTATCGACAAAGGTCCTTTCCGAAACAAAGCACAGGTCAAGCGAAATTATCGCGGCGATTTCAATTTAATCGAGCCGTTTATCGTCGTTGTGCCACCTGTGAAACTGCATATTTCAGGCTATGCAAAAGTCTATACCAGTCGCGATTATGCCGCTCCGTCGGATAATTCTGACCCATACCAAAAAGCGAAACTGCAATTACGCTATAAAAAATTCTACTACGATATGGTTATTCGCCAAAGTGGGAATGGAATGGGATTATTATCATCGCGCTCGTTGAAATATTCGTCGCGAAAGGCAGAAATTATCGTCGGAAATTACTATCGAAAGGAACTTGGCTACGGACTTATGGTTGGCAGATATCTTTCAATTTCATCGACATATAAAGATAACGATGCCGCAGGATATCTACTTTCCCCCACATACGGAGATATGAACGGACTATATGCAAGATGGAATGCGACAAAGAAATGGCAGTTTGCGACCGCCATTTCAGGAAACTGGTATGATAGTTCATCTCAAAATCTTTTATCGGGTGCAGTGTCTTATTATAAAAGAAAAATTGGAAAAATTGGAATGGTTTTCTTCACGGGTTCGGTTACCGACATAGAAGACAACGCCGATTATACATATTCGCAGACGGGCGCATCTGTATTTGGCGAAATTCGTTTTAGCGGGTGGAAGTTGCGAAATGAAACAGGGCTGCTCACCGATGGAAGTTGGGGAACGCAGTATTATCTATATTCTCCGAGGCGCGGCGGCGGAAGTATGCAATGGATATTCTGGGCGTATCACCCACATTTCAGACCCTTTTATTCAGATGGTGAAGCCGATTACGGAACGAAAAGTTACTATCCCGATAGTTTCGAGTTCTATCTAAAATCGAAGCAGGCAGGTGAATACGGAAGCGCCGCATCTGTTAGATTTCCGCTTTATAAAAAAATAAAAGGAGAAATGGACTTTTCCTTTTTCAATGTTGCAAACGACCCCGACAATGGCGCAAAATCACAAGTATCTGTAAAATACGATGGTGGCAGAGGGAAATATGTCAATATATATGCTGACCGTAGATGGGATGGATGGGACGCAAACGGGGATACAAAGGATAAAGTGAGTGTTTCGTCAAAATTCCGAATTTTTGAAAAATTCACTCTTCAAAGTTATGCTTATATGAACTGGACACATTATCAAGAAGGCAATTGGCGCAATGGCGCAAAAGTATCCGAAACTGT
Source organism: bacterium (assembly GCA_027007865.1). GTDB lineage: Bacteria > UBP14 > UBA6098 > B30-G16 > B30-G16 > JAGHAI01. The sequence continues at coordinate 8,744 of JALTEE010000513.1, read as the reverse complement.
CTGGTTCCGACCGCAAAAAACTCTCGAATTTGGGTTCAAAGCGGAGCGTAATGATGGAAACCTCGACGACCCCGAATATGGATACTGGGGAATTTCACTTACTCCGCATATAAATATTAGAAATGCCAATTGGAAAACAGAATTCTCATTCCGCAAATACGATAATGAACAGGACTGGAAACTCCAAATGAGAATAAACGCGCTGATAGGATGGTAATTGTATGCTGGATGTTGGATGCTGGTAATGGTAATTCATAATTTTTTATTTTGATAATTTAGAAGGTATCGATTTCGATAATTAGGGGAGATGCTATGATAAAAGAAATCGGTGGCAGCTCTAAGCTTTATGAATAAATTTTTGGTTAAGATTTGGAGTAGATAGGCTGTAGGCTTAATTTTAACTTGGGGCATAGACCCTGTAAAGGAGGGGAAATGAAAATCTCGTTGACTGCGATATTGATTTTCTGCGTTTCGACATTTGCTCTTGTTGGAACTGGAAACATTTCGCAAAAGCCCGATATGAAAATTGGCAATGTCGTATTTTGCCCGAAAAGCGATGCGGCGCTTTCCGCAATCGAGCGAATCGCACAGCAAAATGGTGGCAAAGTTTTTCGAGCCACAAAAATTCTCAAAATATATGTTATGTCATTCGAGCCTGCTGTTCCCGCTGATGAAATACAAAATCTTAAAACAACCGACATCGCACAATTCTGGGATAAATACGAAATATGCAGACAACAAGTTTTTTCAATGGTTCAGAAGTTGCGAGGTAAAAATCTCGTGGAATTTGCTCAGCCAAATTATTACTATTATATTTGCGATTACACTCCCGACGACCCGTATTTTGTCGATGACGGAAATTATCTTCCCGAAATGGGTCCAGACCAATACGGCTCATTTATTGCAAATGCTCCCGCAGGGTGGGAAATTTCCACAGGCGACCCCGATGTGCTGCTCTGCATAATCGACAGCGGCGTGGATGTCGACCATCCCGACCTGTCCGCAAACATCTGGATAAATCCAGGCGAAGATATCGACAGCGACGGCGTTCTTTACGATTATGATGATTTGAACGGCATCGACGACGATGGCGACGGATTTGTGGATGACCTCTTCGGCTACGATTTCGTCGGTGGAAACATAGGCGCCAGCACAGACGATGTATCCGAAGAAGATTGGAATCCTGATATTCACTATTCTGGTGACGATGGCTGGGGAATACCAGACCCGTCCTGCGGAAACGGTATCGCCGAATCTCCTTATACGCCTCCCGATATGGGCGTCGGACACGGAACGCACTGTGCGGGAATCGCCGGAGCGGTAATGGACAATGAAATTATGTTCGCCGGCGCTGCGGGACATATTTCGCTCGTTCCTGTCAGAATTATGAATCCCGAGGGTTCGGGGCTGTCGTCCGATATGGCAGCGGGAATCGAATATGCCGCTATAATCGGTGCAGATGTTGCGAGTATGAGCTTCGGCGGTATGTTCGGCTCATCCGACCCAGCGGTCGAAAGCGCATGCAACTATGCACACGACGAAGGTGTTGCTCTAATTGTTGCCAGTGGAAATGAAGGCGGAATGTTCGGTGTTTCTTCCCCCGCAAGTTTGCCGACAACGCTCGCAGTCGGTTCCTTCAATCATTCACTCGCTCGCTCATCCTTCTCGAACTACGGTGCCGAACTCGATGTTTTGGCGAGCGGCGGAGAATCGGATATGTGGACAGGTGAGATGAGCGAAGTTGTTTGGTCAACATTTGTTATCAGCGTTGCAGGAGCGGGAACGACGGCGTATGCAGCAGGAGACCACACAATCGAAGGCGAAGCAGGCACATCGATGGCGTGTCCGCAAGCGGCAGGACTCGCTGCATTGATAAAATCGGTGAATCGCACACTATCGCCCGACAGCGTATATTCGATTATGCGAAACACAGCGCAGGATGTCGGAACAGCGGGATGGGATGCAGAAACGGGCTACGGAATAATCGATTTCGGCGAAGCGCTTGCCGCTGCATCCGCGGATGTCGAGGAAACACCGAAGCCGCAAGCGGTTTCGATGAAAATATTTCCAAATCCCGCAAACCCGACTGCAAAAGTCAGCGTAAATTTAAAAAATGCACAAAACGGCGAATTAGAAGTAATCGACATATCGGGCAGAGTCGATGCGGTGCTTCATAGCGGATATTTTCACAGCGGATTAAATTGTTTCAAATTGCCCGAAAATCTGAAATCGGGAATTTACGTAATCAGGTTCGACGGGAACAATTTGATAACTAAAAGATTTTGCATAATAAAATAATGTAACCCCACGAATTTCGTCGTGGAACAACACGAAAGGAATGGATGTCGAAAAAATGCACATACATCCTTCATATATCTTACGATGGCACGGATTATTTCGGTTGGCAGAAGCAGCCCGATGTTCCCACAATTCAGGAAACGATTGAAAATGCACTTCTGAAACTTTTTTCAGGCAGCACAATCAAGACCACAGGTTCATCCCGCACAGATAGAGGCGTTCACGCTGAAATGCAGGTCGTATCGTTTTCCGCACAGCGAAAATACGAAGCCGACGAATTGGCTAACAGATTGAATAAAATGCTTCCCCATAATATCGCGATAATCGCCGCTCGCTGTGTCGATAAAAAATTCAGCGCAAGATTCGATTCAAAAGGAAAAATATACCGCTATAAGATAGTTTCATCAAAAGAACCGCTTCTTTCGAGATATGCTTGGTGGCTCGAATGCAGCGAAATTTTTAGCGCAAAAAATATCGCTCTGCTCGACCGTCTCGCTAAAAGCATCATCGGTGAACACAACTTTTCCGCGTTCTCGATTAAAAAGGATATTCCAGACAATCCTTTGTGCAACATTTTCAATTCGTATTGGGAAAAAGAAAATGAAAAAACATTGCTATTTTTTATCGAGGGGAATAGGTTTTTTCATAAAATGGTTCGCTCGCTTGTCGGTGCGATGCTTGATGTTGCGAGAGGACATCTCGACGAAAAATTATTCTATGAAATGTTAGAGACAGGCGAACGATTGGAACAGTATCGTGTTGCGCCGCCGCAGGGCTTGATGCTGATGAAAGTGCTGTATTAAATATAGTTTGAAATTGCAAATTATTAAATCCGACATAAATTTCGACTTTATTGAGCGAGACGCCCGACCTATCAATAAATAAATTGATAATCACAGCGTCTCGCTGTGAAATTACAATATGAATAAAAAGAACAAGAATATAATTTTAACATCGCTCAAAGCGGCGGTCAGCGCAGCATTGATATATTTCATCATCACTCGCATCGACCTTGCAGAATTCATCGGCAGTCTAAAAAGGTTTCCGCTCTGGGCACTGCCCGTTGTAGCAATCGCATTTTGTGCGACAGTTCTCGTCGGCGGCTGGCGATGGCAAATATTTATAAAACCGTTCGGCAAAATATCTTACTGGCGGCTCGTAGCACTATACTATGTGGGATATTTTTTCAACAATTTTTTGCCATCTGGCGTCGGAGGCGATGTTGTTAGAGGATACATTTCAGGAAAAGAACTCGACGATATGCATGCTGCGTATTCCAGCATTATCGCTGAGCGTGTCAGCGGAATTCTCGCAACAGTATTTCTTTCACTAATCGCACTGCCATTTATTGCATTCAATCCGCAAGTTTTTTGGGCATCGATTTTGCTCAACATCGGATTGTGGATAATGGTTCTTCTTTTTCTTTTTCTTCCCAGTGAGCGCATAATCGAAAAACTTTTTGGCTGGTTGCCGTGGAGACTTGGGGGAAAATTAGAACACTTTGCGAGAGTTCTTCGCAGTTATCGTTCGAAACCGAAAACGCTAATTTCAGGCTTTTTCGCATCGGTTCTATATCAAGGTTCGATAATACTCGTCGTTGCTCTTACAGGCTATTTTGCAGGCGCTAAACTGCCGATTCAATTCTACTTCGCAACTGTGCCGCTGGTATGGGTAATAAGTCTAATTCCCATATCGCTAAATGCCATCGGCGTGAGAGAGGCGAGTTTCGCATACTTTTTCGGCATCTACGGTGCGGGGAAAAGCACTGGATTCCTCGTTTCGATTGTCGTGTTCGGGATATCGGTCGCGGCGGGAATACTCGGTGGGATAATTTTTGCATTTTGGAATAGCGCAGAAAAGAAAATCGTAAATGAAAAAGAAAACCCGATTTAACACGGGTTTTCTCTTCGACGCTGTTTGATATAAATAAGTTTTACTTCCCCGTTGGCATTACCATAGGAAGCGATTTTAGGTCTTCTGGTATTACCATTATCATATTATTCGGCGAATTCACAAGTTGTTTCATCATTTCTATACGATACCACCTTAAGTAATTAGGTGTAAGTCCTTGTGATATAATCTGATTTGCTTCTCGAATTCCTTCTGCTTCGATAATCTTTCTATCCTTTTCAGATTTCTCTTTTTCGAGAACAAATTTCATTCTTTGAGCCTGTTGGTCTGCAGCAATTTTATCGTTTATTGCATCCTCGATTTCCTTAGGCAGTTTTACATTTCTCAGCAATATTTTGTCGATTTCAACACCTTTATTTTTCGCAAGTTCTTTGGCGTGGTCCATTATTTTCTGGACAAACTCATCGCGCTTTGTGGAATAGATATTTTCCGCTGTATATTTCACCGCCATATCTCTGATAGCGGTTCTAAGAAGTGGTCTTATAACTTTATCGACATAATCCTGCCCTATCGTTTTATATACTTCCGGAGCGTCTTCAGGAATGAGTCTATACCAAGCTGTCAAATCGAGTTTCACCTTTAATCCCTCCGATGTCAACGCATCGATTGCATCGTCGCCCATTTGTTCTCCCTCCTCAGGCGAAACCGACATCGTGTATGCCTGAAGACGAATGTCCATTTTTTCGACACTCATCAACGGATTTACAAAGTGTAATCCATTCCGCAATATGGTGGGATAGACTTTGCCAAAGAGAACTTTTACGCCGACATATCCAGGCGGAACTATCACGATAGGGTTTAAAAATATAAATACAAAAATCACCGCGATTACGATAAGAACAAGACATCCTGTCGATTTTGCTCGCATAATAACCTCCAATTAAAAGTTTCGAGTTTAAAGTTCAAAATTCCACATCCGCAAAATCCCGCTACAGCGGGATACTAACGATTTAAACGACCGCCAAGAGCAACTTCAAGAACGCCGAAGGTATAATACACTTGTCATTCCCAACTCGATTGGGAATCCAGTGATACGAAAATTCTTGTCCCAACGCTTCTGGATTCCCGTTTTCACGGGAATGACATCGGTTATTTATTTTCAAATCCCGCTACAGCGGGATACTAACAATTTAAGCGACCTCGATGCACGGCGAAGCGCTGAATCACCCGAAAGGTGTCAAGCGAAACGCTTGCAAAGTCCTTTCACCGCTTCGGCATAATTATCCGTTTTGAAAAAGGCGTTTCCCGCAACGATAAAATTTGCACCGGCATTTCTCACAAGTTTCGATGTCTCTCTGTTAATACCGCCATCGACAGCGATTATTCTCTTTATTTTCGCCTTTTCTGCATAATCGGCAACTTTTTCTATTTTGTGCAGCACATCGGGAATGAACTTTTGCCCTGAAAAACCAGGATTTACACTCATGATTAAAATCATCTCGAACATTTCGACGATTTTCTCGACATCGTGGAGTTTGGTTGGCGGATTTATCGCTATTCCCGCAATTGCGTCGATTTCACTTTTGAATTTTTTCCAATCGACCTCGTTTTTAAGCACTTCTATATGCGCAGTTATGATATCCACACCGAGCTGGGCAAATATTTTGCCATATTTTATCGGGTCGACAATCATAAGATGGGCATCCATCGTGAGCGATGTTTTTTCTATAATCGATTTCACCACAGGCGGTCCGAATGTGATATTCGGAACGAAATTGCCATCCATAATATCGAGGTGAATTATGTCTGCGCCTGCATTTTGCGCTGCTGTGATTTCGTCGGCGAGATGCGAAAAATCCGCAGAAAGCAGCGACGGCGCAAAAATACATCCATTCGATTTTGCTAATAAATCGCTAATATCGATTTTCGAGTGCATAATTCAATTTTAAAATTTTTCTCCACATTTTTCAAAAAGTTGTTGTAATTCCGTTCGCAATACAGGTGATAATTTTTTTGCGGAAAGATTTTTAACCGATGGCAGCACGGTAATCATCCAATTTCTACCGGGTGAAAAGTAATCATATCTCTTTCGACACCATTCTCTAATTATCCTGCGAATTCTATTTCTGCTCACAGCATTCCCGCATCGTCGCGATATAGAAATCAAGAATTTTTTTCCATCCGTTTCCGCAGTACTGTATCGAATTTTTAAAAAATCCCCGCTGGCACAGCAACCTTCTCTGATGAGCGTCAATATCTCATTCCTCATTTTAACGGCGGGAAGTTTCATTCAATTCCCCATAATTTAGAATGGCAAGTCGTCTTCCGTTTCCGATGGTGTTTGAGGTGAACCACTTTCCTGTTGAGCGGCATTTGGTATTTCTTCTTCTCTATTTCCAGCGGCAGATTCTACCCTATCTCTTTTTTCGAGAGTGAGAACTCGGCGCGCATTTATTTCCGTTATATCGTGCACCTTCCCATCTTTGTCCTCCCATTTACGATACCTGATTTCACCTTCGACCATTACCAGGGCACCTTTTTTCAAGCGTTCAGAAATCGGTCCAGGATTTTTCGACCAATATACGATGTTATGCCATTGAGTCGTTTCCTGCCAATTTCCATCCCTGTCCTGCCATCTATTGCTCGTAGCGATGCTGAAATTAAGAACGCCTCTTTTACCATCGGCCATATAGCGAGGTTCGGTATCTCTTCCGAGTCTGCCGATTAAGATAGCTTTGTTAAACATCGTTATCCTCCTTTGTTTGTTTTTGCCATATCTGCAATCCTATGAACAAGTTCTGGAAATTCGATTCCATATTCTCTCGCCGCCATCGGCACAAGAGAAAGGTCTGTCATTCCCGGAAGCGTGTTGACTTCGAGGCAGAATATTTCGTTATCCGGCGACAATCGGAAATCTGCACGGGCATAATGTCTGCATCCAAGCGCTTTATATGCTTGTATCGCTGCATCCTGCAATTTTTTCGCAACAGAATCAGAAATTTTCGCAGGACAAACATACTTACTTTTGCCACTCGTATATTTATGTTCATAATCGTAAAATCCGCCTTCGGGAATGATTTCTACAACAGGCATCGGTTCATCGCCGAGTATGGCAACAGTAACTTCACGACCCGGAATATATCGCTCGACTAATGCGAACTTGCCAAATTCGAACGCGGTTTTTACGCCAGCGAAAAAGTCCTCTTCCGATTTTGCAATCGTGATACCGACAGTCGAGCCCTGGTTGGCAGGCTTTATCACAACGGGAAAATCGAGTTTATATGTTTTGAGATAATTCAGATACTCATATCGAGCATTTTTAGAATCGGATTTTTCCAAAACGCACCATTTTGCATTAGGGATAGCGGCTCTATCGAATATTATTTTCGATAGAATTTTATTCATTCCCAGCGCAGACGACACAGAACCGGAACCGGTGAAAGGGATTTTTGCGAGTTCAAGCACTGCTTGAATATGTCCGTCTTCGCCAGCGCCGCCGTGATAGCCGATGAAAATCACATCGAATTTCTTCAAAACCTCGATGTCTGCAATAGCCCGCTGTTCTGTCCATTCCAGTTCTGTGACGGAATTGGACATTTTGCGCAATCCATCAGCAATCGCCTTTCCGCTTTTCCGTGATACTTCTACTTCTGCGGATGTTCCGCCATATAGAACTCCTATATCCATTTCTCACCTATGCTTGTCTGCCCGCTTGTCCCTTACCAGCGAAGGTTCTTTTGAAAAAATTGAATCCTTTTAAGAGACCGATAATTGCTGTAATAACTTCTGGCGATAGGAAAGTTTTTGCCGCACCGGATGGAGATGAAACCTGCTTAATCGGTTTCTCGATATCCGTCATCAACTTTCTCGCCTGTCCAGATGTAAGTTCGAGGGATTGCAGCGTTTTCTGAGATTGTTCCGATAACAGCGGCATAATTCTATCGAGTTGCGAAAGCGTGAAATCGAAGTGGCTTGCCGCCCTTTCAAATCGGAGCAGCAATTTCACGATAAAAACAGCGATTACAACGAGTGTAAGCACGACAGCCCACAGCGCGAGTGCAGTCAATACTGCTGGAGTCATTATTCAGCCTCCTCGGAAACCGCTTCCGAACCGTGCTGCTTGTATGTTTCCACACCGGCACGCACAGCGTTTTTGCCACTTTCGCCGACACGAGTAATTTCTTCACGAACCAGTTCTCTGAGCCTATCGAATTCATCTTTACCACTATCCATAGCACTATTCGCTTGTTTAAGCAAATATTCCCGTGCTTCCCTTCCCGAAACGGGAGCCAAAAGCAACGCCGCTCCCACTCCGATAACTCCACCGATTAAAAATCCCGCAATGAAAGTATCCACTCCACCGTGGTCAGCCATCGTTCACCTCCTATTAGGTTAAATTTAACTATTTCTGCAAACGGAAAAACTCATTGTTATTCCCCTGCTTGACAGGGGAATCGGCTAAAATCAATACTTTTGTCCCGTCATCATAACGGGAAAATCGGATAATGACATTTTAACTATTTTAGCAATAATTATGTTTGAATTTGATGTAAAATATTATTTAAATTTTAATAATGTCAAGAATAACTATGTAT
>JALTEE010000512.1 GCA_027007865.1 bacterium | reverse complement strand
ATATATCCCCGATGAAATTGATTTGTCGGGCGTCCAGACAAGCGTTCCGCTTGACCATCTATGCTTCGCATCTCGTTGTAGTCGCTCCTTGCTGTCGCTCAGATTTGCTTTCCAAACAACATTCCCCCGCAAATCGTATATTTTTACATCCCCCCATCCTTCTGGATTCCCGTTTTCACGGGAATGACATGACAATGTGATTTCGCACGATGAATTGAACGGATTGGGGTATGCACTGATTGTATAGACAAGGGGTTGCAACCTATTGTTGTCATCGCTTATTCCTTCTTCCTGCGACAACTTCACTACCCAATAGTCACAATACCACTCGCTGCCGTGGTTTCCGCTGACATCGCCATCATTAGACTCGGACCGTCCCGCCACGATGAACCTGCCATCGGATGTCTGTTGAATGGAATATGCTTCATCATCACCACCTCCGCCGAGGCATTTTTGCCATACAATATCGCCAGCAGAATTCAACTTCACCACCCAATAATCATAGTCACCATGGTTTCCGCTGACATCGCCATCATTTGACCCTGACACTCCCGCCACGATGTATCCGCTATCGGATGTCTGTTGAATGGAATACGCATAATCACTAAAACTTCCGCCGACACATTTCTGCCATTCGATGTCGCCAGCAGAATTCAACTTCACTATCCAATAATCAGAATGTTCTCCTGGTGTTCCGTGATGTCCGCTGACATCGCCATCGTTGGACTGGGACTCTCCCGCCACGATGAACCCGCCATCGGATGTCTGTTGAATGGAATTCGCCCAATCAATATAGCTTCCGCCGAGCGCTCTCTGCCAGACGATTACGCCCACAGAATCCAACTTCACCACCCAATAATCAGGATAATCTGAGCTTTCGAAGTCAGGATAGGAATATCCCGCCACGATGTATCCGCCATCGGATGTCTGTTGAATGGAATACGCCTCATCCCGGTCACTTCCGCCGAGGCATTTCTGCCATTCAATGTCACCCGATAAATTCAACTTCACTACCCAATAATCATAATAATCACCGCCGTGATGTCCGCTGACATCGCCATCGTTGGACTGGGATCCTCCCGCCACGATGAACCCGCCATCGGTTGTCTGTTGAATGGAATACGCTTCATCATTACCACTTCCACCGAGCGATTTTTGCCACTCAATGTCACCCGATGAATTCAACTTCACTACCCAATAATCAAAATATTCAATCCATACACTGTCGCCAGAATCAGGCCACGTCCAGTATCCACCAGGATGATGTCCGCTGACATCGCTATCATTGGAACGGGAATATCCCGCCACGATGTACCCGCCATCGGATGTCTGTTGAATGGAATACGCATAATCACTAAGACTTCCGCCGAGCGATTTTTGCCACTCAATGTCACCCGATGAATTCAACTTCACTACCCAATAATCCGCACCGCCGTGGTTTCCGCTGACATCGCCATCATTGGACCATGACACTCCCGCCACGATGTATCCGCCATCGGTTGTCTGTTGAATGGAATACGCATAATCACTAGAACTTCCGCCGAGGCATTTCTGCCAGACGAGCGACGGCTGGGCAAGGCACGCGGCGGCGAAAAACAGCAGTGCCAGCGTAAAAACGATAATGTTGCGCATAATGCACCTCCTCTAACAAGGGGTTGCAACCCCTTGTTGTTATTGTGCTTCTCATCTCATACCCCCTGTTTTTTGCTTTCAGCAGGCTAAAGCCCGCTGTTGGCGAAAACAGCCGAGTCAACAAACTGCTTTATTTATCTGCATATTTTTTGGAATAGATAGGCAAATCCCATTTCAGATTTTTACTCTTTCTTTTTTTACCCTCTAATATTCCAGTCCCAGACTAAGATAATACTTCGGTTTTGGAGAAATGTTTTGCAAATCCGTCGCCCAAGCGATGTCGTAATGAAGCGAGAACATCCATATCCACGAGCGCATTCCAAATCCAATCGACATCTTCACATTCTTCAACCTGCCGTCTTCCATCCCGCGAAATTTCTCATAAGGCTGGGACGATACGGCTCCTATGTCGGTGAACAGCGCACCGTTTATCCCTTGAATAGTTATCGGCGGGAAACCGAGCACAAGATTTTGCACAAATGGATAGCGAAATTCGAAATTAAACAGTGCAAACGAGTTTCCTGATAGTTCGAAATAGTCGTATCCGCGCATCGGGAAAACCATTTTGGAAAGATATATATCGGAAATCGAATAGATATCGTTGCGTGCGGTTCTATAGTTTAGCCACTGATATGTTCCACCGAGATAATATGTTTTTGGGCATTGCCCAACGGAATGTCCGCCGGCAAGGCGCAGCGCAAATGAGTATCCTCCACCGAGATGATAGTATTGTCTTGCATCTGCTTCGATTGCGGAATAAGACTTTGCGTTTCTGCCCATTTTAGGCACGAATTCCACATCAATTCTGCGGCGAGAACCCATCACGGGACCGGTGTAGCCCCACAGCGAATTATCGAACACGAGCGCACCATTTAGGCGAAAATCTTCCGAATATTCATCATCATAAGGAGGGTCGTAAAAATATCTATCCACAGCAAAACCACCAGCAGAAAGTTCTGCACGAGAAAACGGCGAAAGAGGATATGCTGCCATAATGCTACCGCCATAATATCTATCAGAAAAGAGACGCAGCATATTATCGACAAAGTAATATTTATAGTGAAATGCAGTGAAATAGAAATCCGTGCGGTGCGTGAGATAGCCATAGCCGAGATAGAAGTTCGAGTTCTCTATGCTTTGGTATAAATCCGTCGAGAGTAATATTTGATGATTTCCGAGAATATCAGAGAGCATCAATATTGTGGAGCCTTCCAGTCCATAATATGTGCTGTATCCAAAATTGACCATAGCCAAATCAGCGGAAAACTGCGGATGATACTTCTTCGGCGCCGATGTATCCCCTTCATCGGAATGGAAACGATATTTGGAAAGTTCTCCCCAAAGCATCGGCGGAGCCTTTTCGTTATTTCCTGCTGTGGTATCGCTGCTTTCCGAATCGGATTTTGCTATCGCAGGCGAAACAAATTCGAACGCCGTTTTGAAAGTATCGAGCGACTGCGCTTTGAACGGCGCTTCTATTATATATATGTCCCAACCACCATACCAGAACCCCGCAAACGCGATTTTCTTGCCATCGCCAGACCACGCGGGAGTGTAGGATGCACATACAAGATTTGTAATCGCATAGGTCGTGTCGAGTTCGAGGTCGGAAATGAAAATGTTCGCAACGCCGTTCCGCTGCGATGTAAATGCTATCTTATTATCGATGGGAGAAAATGCAGGATATTTATTGCCTCTGCCATCGGTGGTTATCGAACGAATGCTGTCGCCATCGGATTTCATTATAAAAATGTTGAACTTACCATATTTTTCGGGATATGGCGCATTAGTCGATGTGCCATCTATAGGTCTGTCCGACGAAAAGGCAATTCTCTTACCATCGGGCGAAAATGTCGGATAATTATCATCGTATATATCGTATGTTATCGGTTCCAGCTTTTTCCCTGTCGTATCTGTAATAAAAATATCCCGTTGGCCGTCGTGCAATCCTGAAAATATAATCGCAGTGCCGTCGGGCGACCATGCAGGAGAACTGATTTCGCGAATACCATCATCTAAAAATTTCAGCGTGTGGATTCGCTTTTTCCTCTTCACATCAATGATTGCAATGCCGTCGCTTGCGCCGAGTTTTACCGAATGCGCTAAATATTTCCCATCGGGCGAAAACGACATTTTACTGTCGAACGGGTGAAATGACTGCGCTTCGCCGGAACGCTCGCCCTTCTCGATACGGTGGGTAATTTTTGTGGGAACATCGACGAGAAAAATATCAATATATGCGTTTTTATCGGATATGAATGCGATTTGGTCTTTTGTGGGATTGTATGCAGGCTGGACATTGAAATAACTTTTTTGTTTTTCGTGGTCTGTTATCGGTTCGGCAAAATCTTCTGGTAGGTCGTGCCCTTCGATTTGCGGATAATATCGTCGCCGCGCCCAAAGTTTCCAGTCCTTATAAAAATCCTTGATGCTAATTCCAAGCGCACTACGAACAACCCTTTCAGGCATAACCTCGATTCTCCCTTTTGCAAACAGTTCGCCGAGCTTCTGTCGTCCCCATCGCTCTGCGATATAGTGCATAAGCGATTGCCCCTCTTTATAGACGAGGAATCCGCCCAATTGTTCCGGTGGACGAATGTAATCGTTCAGCACAGCATCGCGCAGATACATATCCGCTTCATCGTCCCATCCGAGGCTTTCGAATTCGGAAAGTCCTTCCGCCATCCACAGCGGGATATGAAAAACACGATTGAGCGACAACACCCCCGCGGGCGCATTGCCATACAGAAAATCGAATGTAAATGCGTGAGTAACTTCGTGAGCGAGAACATGTCGAAAATGTTCCCAGTTTCCGTCAAACGGCACGACAACACGATTTTTAAGCATCTCTGTAAAACCGCCGACGCCTTCGGGCAATATCGACGGCGTAACATTCGTCTCCTGAAAATCGAACCGCGTAGGATAAATCACAATCGGAATTCTATCCTGCGGAGAATATGAAAAATCACTGGACAATTGGTCGAGCGTTTTTTCGAGCACACCACGAGCAAAGCGCATCAGCGGCTCGTATCCCTTAGGATAATATATCCGAAATTCAGGTGTAACAACATAATACCATTCGAAAGTTTCATACTGGACTTTGTTCCGCCCAAACTGCGCAAAAAGCAGGGAACTTAAAAGTAGGGCATATAAAAATATCTTTCTCATAGTTTATCGTGACGGCATTTTGCAAATATATAATTC
>JALTEE010000511.1 GCA_027007865.1 bacterium | reverse complement strand
CGCCAGCACTGCGTTTCAAAGTTGCGCTCGACTATAAAGAGCTCACGAAGCGTAAACCTGAGAAAAAACTGCTGCGTTCCAAAAAACGCAGTGGCGGAAGGAATAGCAACGGCAGAGTTACTGTCCGATTTCGAGGCGGCGGGAATAAAAAGCGATACCGCAAAGTCGATTTCAAAAGGAACAAGTTAGACATCGAAGCGAAAGTCGCTGCAATAGAATACGACCCCAATCGCTCATCGTTCATAGCTCTGCTAAATTACAACGATGGTGAAAAGCGATATATCCTTGCACCGCAGGACATCAAAGTCGGGGATAAAATATCGACTTACAGCATAAAAGTGTTGGAAATCGACGGTGTAGTGCCTGATATAAAAGTTGGCACTGCGATGCCGCTGTATAAAATTCCTCTCGGTTCGAGAATTCACAACCTCGAATTGAAACCAGGCAAAGGCGGACAAACGGTTCGTTCCGCTGGTGCTGTTGCGCAAATTGTCGGCAGAGAAGAAAAGATGTGCACACATACGATACTCGATAAGGATGGAAAAAGCATTTTGAAAAAAATACAAATTCCGTTCGTTGCTGTAAAAATGCCATCAGGCGAGGTTCGCCGTTTCCAAGGTGATTGCTATGCTACAATCGGGCAGGTTGGAAATGTGGATCACAGCAACATCGTCTATGGCAAGGCTGGCACAGTGAGATGGACTGGGAAGAAACCTCATGTTAGAGGCATTGTGATGAACCCAATCGACCATCCGCACGGAGGCGGTGAAGGCGGAAAACAAAAAGGATACAAAATGCCACAAACCCCGTGGGGACAACCTTGCAAAGGATATAAAACACGCAAGAAGAAAAAAGTATCCGATGTATTTATCGTGAAGCGAAGAAAATAAAAATTAAATTTAACATTATAGAGAGGGAAATTTATGGCTCGTTCATTGAAGAAAGGACCGTTTGTAGATGCTCATCTTCTTAAAAAGTTCGATAATCTTATAGAGACAGGCGAACGCAAAGTGATAAAGACCTGGTCGCGTAGGAGCACTGTTATCCCTGAATTTGTGGGATTTACTATTGCTGTGCATAATGGGCACAAGTTTGTTCCGATTTATATTACAGAGAATATGGTAGGGCATAAGTTGGGCGAATTCGCTCAATCGAAAATTTTTAAAGGGCACGGCGGTAAAAAAGCTCGACAGGTGATTAGGAAAAAGTAATCGATATTTGGATTTTGTAATTCGACATTGGAGGAATATATGGTATCGAAAGCACAATGGAAATATGTTCGTATATCGCCGCGCAAATTGCGCCTCGTTGCCGATGTCATACGAGGTAAAAATGTAATCGAAGCGCAGGCAATACTTCGGTTCACAAACAAAAAAGGCGCGGCTATTCTTCATAAAGTGCTTAAATCCGCTGTGGCAAATGCTGTGAACAGCGAAGATAGCAAGGTGAAAGAAGATGAACTTTACATCTCGAAATTGATGGTGAACGAAGCAGCAAGAATGAAGCGCTGGCGACCTATATCGCGCGGTAGAGCAGCACCGTATGTCCACAGATTAGCGCATATTTGGATGGAACTCGACGAAAAAGGCGAATGAAATGAGGTATTTTGATGACCGATAATTCAGATAAAATTGATGCGATTACAGTAGCATATCAGGAAAGTCTTGCTGAAAAAAGACATTATGATATTTTGTCGTGGACAATCGGAGCAGTCGTTTTGATATTTATCGGTGCATTGTCAGCGTATATATTTCAAATTAAAATTTCTGAATATTGGTTTACTGTTTTGAAAAGGGGTGGTGCAGCAATATTCGGTATTGTTTTGTCATATCTGTGGCTTATAGAATATATGAGAGAAATAGATTTTATGCTGAAGTTGCAAATGAAAAGGCGAGGGAATTGGAAAAGCAAATCGATGTGGATGGTGTGGCATACGGGGAGATGATGGCAACTCTAAAAGAAGAAGTTTTACTTAAAAATGCAGATTTCGATGGTTCACAAATAAAAGAACCATTGCTTGTTTCATTAAAACGAAATTCGATGCACAAAGTAGTGAGAATAATTATTTATATAATTTGGCTTATTTTGTTAGCAGAGTGTTTTATACCATAATATTTGCCAAATAAGACTTGGAGATTTGATGATTTAGAAATCGGTAATTAATAATTCTTATATCAGGAGGTAATTTTGGGTCAAAAAACAAATCCCGTCGGACTAAGATTGGGAGTATCGAGAAGTTGGAATTCCAAATGGTTTGCTCCTCTCGGAAGCAAACAATACAGGAATAGTTTATTGGAGGATATAAAGATAAGAGGATATACATTCAAGCGTTTCGATAATGCCGATGTATCTAATATAGAAATAATTCGTTCACATAAGCGAATTACGATAAATATTTATACAGCGAGACCTGGAATGGTTATCGGAAAAAGTGGTGTCGAAATCGAGCAGTTCAAGAAAGAGCTGGAATTCATCACTAAAAAGGATGTTCAGCTAAATGTTCTCGAAATTCGCAAACCAGAACTCGATGCATATCTCGTTGCGAAAATGATAGCTCGTCAATTGGAGGGCAGGGTGAGCTATCGCCGCGCAATGAAGCGAGCGATTACATCGTCGATGCGAATGGGTGCGCGAGGGATAAAAATTCGTTGCAGTGGAAGGCTCGGCGGAGCGGAAATTGCGCACGCAGAAGAATATAAAGAGGGGCAGGTCCCGCTCCATACATTACGGGCAGATATAGATTATTCGCGGGCGACTGCATTTACAACCTATGGAACCGTAGGTGTCAAAGTATGGATTTACAAAAACGATATACTCGGAGGAATGCGCGAATATTGGGAACAAACATTGAGCAGAGAGCAGGAGAAAGAGAAGCGAGCGCCGAGACAGCGTAGACCGAGAAGGAGCGATAGGGGTGGAAAAGGTGGTGGAGGAAGAAGTGGTGGAAGAGGCAGATAAAATGCTATTTGTAAATGCGATTTTTCAACATCGGTAACGATTTGTTTATAGTGCTATCGACACATAAAATTTTATGGTTGAATTCGAAAGTTGAAACATTAAATTCTGAATTCTATCTAACAAAACAATTGGAGGAATATTATGTTAATGCCGCGCAGAATAAAATACAGGAAACAACAGCGCGGGCGAATGAAGGGAAAATCCACGCGAGGGAATAAAATCGTTTTTGGTGAATTCGGTTTAAAAGCGATGGAGCCGGCATGGATAACGGCTCAGCAAATCGAAGCTGCTCGTGTAGCGATAACGAGGCATATGAAACGTATCGGTAAAGTCTGGATAAATATCTTCCCTCACAAGCCCGTAACAAAGCGACCACCCGAAACACGAATGGGCAAAGGTAAAGGCAATCCTGAATTTTGGGTAGCGGTTGTTAAACCGGGCAGAGTTATGTTCGAGGTTTCCGGTGTTTCGGAAGAAATTGCATATCGTGCGATGCAACTCGCTGCACGAAAATTGCCGATTAGAGTTAGATTTGTTGTGAGAGGACAAGAAGGGAGTAGAGTGCTATGAAAATATCGGAATTAAGAGCAATGACGAAGGATGAACTGCTTCATCAAAAGGAACAAATTACTCAGGAATGGTTCAATTTGCGAATGCAGGCTGCGATAAAACCGCTCGATAATCCGCGTCAGATGCGCCGACTTCGCAAGGACCTGGCGCGTGTAAATACAATTCTTCGCGAAAACGAACTCGGAATAATAAAGATAATCGGCGAAGAAGAAGTGGAAGGGTAATTTCTCTCTACCTAAACCCGAAGGGAGCGTTGTGGATACAGTCAATATCCTTTTTCTCGGCGATGTATATGCCCGAGCGGGAAGAAATGCCATCCGCGAAACGATGCCGCTTCTTCAGGAACTTTATATGCCCGATATCATTATCGCCAACGGAGAAAATGTCGCTGGCGGTTTCGGTATCACGGAAAATCTCGCCCAAAAACTGCACCGATACGGCGTCGATGTAATTACGCTCGGAAATCATACTTGGAACAAAAAAGACGAACTCGGCGATGCACTCGATAAATTCGAATATATCATTCGTCCCGCAAATTATCCGCCTGGAAATTCCGGACACGGCTCCACAATATTCACAACCGAAGACGGCGTGAAAATCGCCGTGCTCAATCTTATCGGAAGAGTATATCTCCCGATGACCGACTGCCCTTTCAGAGTTGGCAAGGAATATGTGGAAAGGCTGCGTAGAGAAACACCGATAATTGTTGTGGATTTCCACGGCGAAGCAACATCGGAAAAAGTCGCTATGGGATATTACCTCGATGGAACCGTTTCAGCAGTTATCGGAACTCACACACACATTCAGACATCCGATGAAAAAATTCTCCCCGGCGGAACAGCATACATCACCGATTGTGGAATGACAGGTCCTCACAAGTCCGTAATCGGAGTGAAAATACCTCTTGCTATCGAGCATCTGCTGAAATCCGTTCAAGTCAGATTCGAGCCCGCAAACGAAGGTATTCGCATTCAGGGAATCGCAATAAAAGTCCAGACATCCACAGGCAAAGCCATATCCGTCGAAAGAATCGATATGGAAGCGCCGGAATAATTCAAATCCAATATTTTTTAAACCGATTTACTTCACCATCGAGCGAAATGGAATGAGGGATTATCGTAATTGCGATAAGAATTATCTTTCGGGCGGGGAAAGAAAATATTTAATGCGAGCAGCGAAATGCTGTGCGAAGAGAACTTGTCCCGATTAGTCGGGAATGGAAGTAATACTAACAAGCCCTCCCTACGCATCGGGATAGATGGTCGAGCGAAACGCTTTTGCCGGAGGTGGGAGTTGAACCCACATGAGGT
>JALTEE010000510.1 GCA_027007865.1 bacterium | reverse complement strand
ATTAATATAGATATCTCTAATATAAATAATAACACACAATCAAGATACAAGGGGGCAGTTCATCTGGACACCCGATAAATCAATTGCATCCGGCATATATCTTGTGCGAGCAACAACGGATGATGGACGGACAACGACGAAACGGATTGTGTATTTGAAATAGAATTTGAGCGGACAAAATGGGAGCGACCTAACGAGCCGCGAAGCGCAAAGGTCAAGCCGAAGGCTTGCGAAACGAATTGTGTATTTGAAATAGAATGGAAATCAGGAAACCCGATACACAACCTCCTCTGGATTCCCAATCGAGTTGGGAATGACACACCACACCCCATTTGTCATTCCTCCCGCCAAGGCGGGAGGAATCCAGAAAGATGTGTGGATGTAAATATATACGATTTGCGGGGAAATGTTGTATGGCAAACTAATCTGAGCGACAGCAAGGAGCGACCACAACAAACCGCGAAGCGTGGATGGTCAAGCGGAACGCTTGTGTATTTGAGATAAAGGTAAAAAGGTAAAACCTATGTGGCATTTAATACTAAATTCCAAGCGGAAATTATTGTGGCGTCTTATTGCGCGCCGCGGACTCGAACATTGGGCAAAAGTCATCGTGGCGATTATCATCGTTGGCGGATTTTTCTTCGGTGCTTACGAACTTTTTTATCGCATTTTCGTATATCTCGTATCGGTGCAGGACATCGGTCCCGTGCTTGTGGACAGGTTAATTTCCATCGGTTTTCTCGCATTTTTTGCAATGCTGCTCGTGAGTAATCTCGTAAGTTCGATTTCCACGCTATTTCGTTCTACGGAAACGGAATATCTAATGGCGATGCCACTGTCATTTTCGTCTGTGTTCTGGTCACGGTTTGCCGATAATTTTTTCTACTCCTCGTGGGCGACGGCTGTTATCGGGTTGCCGATGGCATTGGCATATTCGGTTGTTCATCATCTCGGTTTTTTCCAGATGATTTGGGTAGCGATACTGCTATTTTGTTTTCTGCTTATTCCCGCATACATCGGTTCGGTGCTGTCGATGTTTCTGCTTTTGGCGGCGAAACGCTTTTCGATGCGCAAAACTCTTGCCGCACTCGTTCTGCTTTCGCTGGCACTTATATACTTTTACATTCGCACAAATCTTGCCAGCGGACTGATGTTCAATGTTATGGGCGATTTGAGTATGCTTAACTATTATCTGCGACAATTAGGAAGTTATAAATACCCGTTTTTTCCGCACATCTGGTTTGCAGAAGCGCTGAGAGCGATACGACTGTCGTTTCACAGCGATGCGATATTGTTCACATCGGCGCTCGTTTCGACTACGGTGTTCGGAGCGTTCCTTTCCGATTTATTCGCGAGATGGCTCTATCGCCCGTCATTCGAAGCGGCTATGGTAATTTCGGGCAGGAAAACAGGCAAAAAGCGCTCGCTCATAGATTCGAGTCTATGGAAATTTTTCAGAACTTTTCCGCAGGATGTTCGTGCGCTTTTGGTGAAGGATGCGAAACTGTTCGTCCGCGATGCGAACCAATGGTCGATGTTCGCTGTATTGCTCGTTCTGCTCGCTGTGTATCTCGCAAATTTGCGCTTTGTGCCGTCGAAAATTGAAGGGCTGTTGTGGCAGACTATAATCTCATTCGTCAATTTCGCATTTTCGGGATATATTCTTGCAACACTTTCCGTGCGCTTCGTGTATCCCGCAATCAGTATGGAAGGAAAGAGTTTCTGGTCGATAATTTCGTCGCCGCTCTCGGTCAAAAAACTGTTCTGGGAGAAATTCATTCTTGCTTTCATCGTATTTTTCCTGCTCGCGGAACTTGTCGCTGTAATATCGAACGGGATTTTGTCGCAAAGCACACAGATGGTTATGCTGACAGCATTCGGCATATTTCTAATGAGCATTTCGCTGGTAAGTTTGAATGTCGGTCTCGGCATTTTGTTCCCGAATTTTGAAGAATTAAACCCGATGCGCATTGCTTCGTCGGGCGGAGGAATGATTGCGGCGCTGCTATCGCTTTTCTATGTTGGGCTGACTGTCCTGATAATCGCAATTCCTACATATCGCTATACATCGTATCTCACTTTCGGCGACGCATTTTCCAATATCGAAATTTTCGCTGCATTATTCGCTCTCATAATCGTCAATGGCGGAGCAACACTTATACCACTTAAACTCGGTTTGAATGCGATTGCAAAAAAAGAGTTTTAACGAAACAAAATAACATTAAATCGGAATTTTCGTAAAGTATTGCTTGCATAAGTATTTTTAATACCTATTAATAATCAAAAAACTATAACAGGAGACTTTATGAATAAAGCGAATTTTGCTGTTTCTTTTGTTACTGCAATTCTCATCCTAATCAGTTTTCACACATCCACAGCACAATGCTACGACATTCCAGTCGTATATGGCAGTATCAGCACTTTGCTCGGCGATACTATATGTGTATCAGCCGAATTCACCGAACACTATGATTCTATGCTGGTGCATTTTTACTACGACTGGACTCGTGAAGAACCGATGCCGCCGCATACAAAGGCAAAAATCACGGGAATCATACCTGGTTCTGTTACCGAATGCGGAGGATATTTGGAGTTGCAAGTGATTGTTGGGCTCGACGATACTCTCGATGGCGGAGATTCGCTCCTTATTCTCGATGTCCTCAATTATACGCTTATTCTTCCCGGTCATTGCGAGGATGCAGGCGCACTCTATCGCAGCTATGAATATGAGGAGGAGCCTGTTCCCTGCGATTCGTGCAAATTTGCGATTCTCGTTAGCGGCGGCGAAAAAGAGCGCCATTGGAAAAAACTGCTTATGATGTATAGGCACAAACTTGCCAATGGGTATTGCCCCGAAAACATTCACGTTTTGTATGGTTTCGGAGGATGGTCGCGAGAACCCGATAGTCTTGCAAGCGCAGCGCTGGACCCTTGCGATAAGAACAATATTCGTCAGGCGCATGAAGAGATTGCGCGAAAGGTAGCGGCATGTCATCGCGCAGGAAAACCCGCAACCGTTCAAAAATTATTTGATGAACATGGCTTATCCGACGGTAGTATCTATATCTGGAAAGATTGGACTTATAAAAGAACATCTCTGCTCGCCGAAACATTATTGGCATTTCAACAGATGATAATCGATTCCTCGAACGATTCCACCGGTTTAACGATAAAAGATGAGTTTGTGGAATGCTACGGCGGTTCCACGGCGACAGTTCTCCGCCGTGGGCTTAAACCAAAAGGTGAAACGAGCATTACCGGCAATTCAAATGCGGGAACTTCCGTAACAGCCAGAGCATCCGATAAAGCACCGTGGGATATTTATTTGAGAGCGAAACTCGATTCACTCGCCGCAGGACATTCATACGACGATGCTGTCAGGGAAGCGCAGGAAACCTATCGTGCGTGGCTAATAGACCAAATTCCGACAAAACACAATCTGCTCCAATGGTATAGAGCAATGATTACTTGTATGGATGGTGTCGCTCCTGCGTGCAGCACTATTTATGCAGGCGATGGAAAATGGTATAAACAAACCAATAATGCCGCAAATAAGGCAAAACTAATTGCAAAACGTGATTCAGTCGTTGCGGACAGCACAGAGGAAATGACCCACGCAGATAAAAGTGGACTTATATTCAAAAAGCAAAAGTTCGCAACATATTGCGAAACACTGGTTGTAGTGGTTCCTCCCGGAGACCAAATCGGAATCGACTTTCCAGATACGGTTAGTTCGGGGATGAACTGCGGAAATATAACCCTCTGGGAAGATACGGCATCATCTCCTCCGCCGAATAAATGGGTTCTCGAAGAATAGTCTGGAACTGGAATAATCCGGGTTCATACGGCTATACAGCAGGAAACAATCATCGCGTAATTACCACGCCTACTGACGGAACTGGCAGATATAAAATTCACAACGACGACCACTGGGGCGGTTTCACAATCGGTGTCGAAGCACGACAAACTCATATTTATGCAGAAACTCCGTCGAATATATTCGAATATGCCAACGCATCGTTCGGGTGGACAGATTTTTCAGTCGAAGAGTTTAATCCGGGAATCGTAGCAGATATGTGGTATATCGACAATGCGGGTCTCGAAGGATTCGATTTGTTGCTGATGCCTGCATATATTTGTCCGCGTGGATTCGGCGTCGGCGAACTACAGGTCTACTTCGGCGAAATGGACGATAATATATTCTGGGACGATATGGAATTATGGCTTAATATATTGGAAGTTCCCACACCGGGAACATTGAACATTATGGTGGAAGGTGCGGAATTCCCTGTTCACAATCTATTTATCGAAGTTCCCGGAATATATACCGTTCATCTCGGCGCTATGACAGGTGGCGGAAAACATACGACTATCGCACCATTCGTGGATTTTCACAGCGACCCGACAACTGGTCCGTCGTTCGGATGGGATTCATGGGCGCTTCGAACAATTTATGATGCTACCGTTCCTGTGAAAGAAAAAGCACAATTAAGCCGAAGAATTTCGCAATCCATCCAAACTATCCCGACCCGTTCAATTCGACGACACTCGTTCCGTTCGATTTACCAGAACCAGCGCAAATTCGTGCGGAAGTGCTCGATATATCGGGAAAAATCGTATCGGTTCCGCTTGCGGGCGGCTCGTTCGAAGCGGGAAAACATAATATCAAAATCGATATGTCGAGATTCCAGAGCGGAGTTTATTTTGTGAAGATTTCTACGCAAAAGTATTCTGCATCGGAAAAAATTATTCTGGTAAAATAGTTGCGCAAGCATTCAGATAAAATTGCGGTGCACTAAATTGGACACATGATTTAAACGTGTGTCCATTTTTATATCTATGCTTGCTCGATGTTCAATGTT
>JALTEE010000509.1 GCA_027007865.1 bacterium | reverse complement strand
CATTTTTTAATGGTATATTATTTTTTAATACATTTTATATTGCATTTTGAAAATGAATTTTGGGCAGCTACAAACGAAGAAAATTAAATAACATACTTTGCGCAGGGGGTTTTGAAATGCGTTCTAACCTGTCTTTTTTAACGGCGTTATGTCTTGCCGTATTATTTCTTTTTATCACAGTGTGGGCAGGAACGACCGGTAAAATTGTAGGTGTCATTACGGACAAAGATACCGGCGAACCTATGATGGCTGCAAATGTTGAGTTGCTGGATGCTACAACGGGCGATATTATCAACGGGACTTCTACGGGTCTCGATGGCGATTATCTATTTCTCGATATTAGACCGGGTATGTATGATTTGCGTGCTTCAGCGGTGGGGTATGCTCCTGTAATGAAAAAAAATGTTGTCGTGTATTCCGATAAAACAACCACAGTGAATTTCAAATTGGCTGCAACAGCAATTGCTGGAAGCACGATGGTTGTCGAAGAAAGCAAGGTTGAAAAAATTCGTCGTGATGCTACGGCATCCGAAAGTTATACGACATCGGAAGAGATATCGACTATGCCTGTAAACAATGTGAGCGAAGTTTTGAGCACGAAAGTTGGTATTACCAACAAGGGTGGTGAACTTCATTTTCGCGGTGGCAGGTCAAGAGAAGTATCATATCAAATCGACGGAATGCCTGTTCAAGACCCCACCTACGGTTATCAAGCAATCAATGTGTCCACAGGTGCGGTTCAGGAAATTCAAGTTCAAACAGGTGCGTTCAATGCGGAATATGGTGGTGCTCTATCCGCTATCGTGTCGATTATAACGAAAGAAGGCGACCCGAATAAATTTGCGGGCAACATCGATTATTCTACAACAAATTTCCGCATCAATGCGCTGAACAAATACAGCACAAATTCCGATAGGCTTGAATTTTCAATTTCGGGACCGGAACCTATTTCGACATATCTACTTCCAATGTTGGGACTTCGGATGCCGAGGGACAAGCGAATTTCATATTTCTTCTCCATTGCGGGCGAAAATCAAGATACATGGACACCCTATAACAAATCTTTCGACCTTAATTACAGTGGAAATGGCGCACCGATTGCCACTTCCGATGAAATATATGGTCCTTATAAAATCGATTATGGCTGGTTCGGATTGTTCCCCGAGAGAAGAGTCAATCAATATCAATCGACTTTCAAACTTACGCAAAAACTGACCCCATCCTTCCGATATGTGTTGTCATATACAGGCAACTGGTCGAAGTGGCGCTCGTTCGATTGGTATTATTATTATTGTCCTAGTTTCTCGTATAAAAATTATCAATATGCCCATCAAATAAACCTTGGTATAACGCATAATTTAACTCCTAAGACATTCTATGAAGCAAAAATTGGGTATATGTATACAAGACGAACTATGACCCCAGGCGACCTTGACCCTGGCGATTTCGCTGTGGATTCTTCTACATATGGAACACTCGACGACTGGGTAGATGTGAACGGAGATGGTGTTCCACAAGTTCGATTACAGTGGTGGGATGCTAATGGGAATGGGATGTGGGACTACGGAGAATATTGGGAACCCGCAATCGACCGCATAGATACAATTTGGGATGACCCGGTAACAAGACAACATATTTTAGAAGTAGATACTGTTTATGCAGATACATTACCGCCGCAAGTTGGAGAAGAACCCTGGGTAGATTGGAATGGCAATGGGATTTTTGAACCGAGAATGACGGATTTTAACTCTCCTCTATATGGTTCTTGGTCGCTAAATCTTGCCGAACCATATATGGATGGCGAACCTTTTCTCGATGGTTATCCTTATGGATTGAGCTACGACGACCTGATGCACGGAACAGAAACCTTCAACGGAGAAGTTGTGGATTTCGTCGATGAAACACTCTGGGTAGATATAAATGGCAATGGTGTCAAGGATTATGGTGAATATGTGTTCGGCAGTTATTATTATGCGAACAATATGGTTCTTCAAGAAGAAAAAACATGGGAAGACCTTAACGGAGATGGAATTGTTGACTGGGGAGAATACGACGATATCAATGGAGATGGGCAATATACTATGCGCGATCACTGGTGTAACTACATCGATGCGAACAATAACGGGAGGTACGATGTGGGGGAGTTAGGCGAGCCGTTCCTCGATTTGAATGGAAACGGTTATTGGGACCCCCCGAACGGCACATGGGATGATTGGTCCGATATGCCCGGCGCAAAAATGCCAGGTGAACCGTATATCGATAGAAACGGAAATGGGAAATGGGATGAATTCTCCACTTTTCAGTATCGTGGTTTTGACAGATGGGCGGTATGGCACAAGAGAACGACGAACATTGTTTTAGCCAAAGGAGACTTGACAAGCCAATTAAATAAGAACAATCTTATAAAGACAGGTCTCGAATTCCAATGGGTTCAAATGAATATGAATATGATACAATATCCCGAATACAAATACGATGGGGCTCCCGATGGAATGGATTGGCCAGAGCACGGTGTCTTCCGCTCTTTCTACACTCGAACCCCTTCTTCGTTCTCCTCTTATCTTCAAGATAAGATGGAATATGGCGGACTCATTGCAAATGTGGGATTACGATTCGATTTATTTTTACAAGCGCCAGAAGTGTTACAAGACACAGTTGCCAGTAATTATCGAGATGTTCTTCAACCATGGTGGTCGGAAAATAGCGTTTCAAAAACAAAATATAAACTATCACCTAGATTGGGAATGAGTTACCCGATTACAGACAGAAGCAAATTGTTTTTCAGCTACGGGCATTTTTACCAATTGCCGGGATACGACGATTTTTATCAGACTCCTACACAGGCTTCTAATGCGGGAAGGTTGTTGGGCAATCCAAATCTATCCTATGAAAAAACTGTTGCTTACGAACTTGGCGTCGCTTATGCTTTTGCAGAAAATTGGACAGCGCAGTTTTCTGGTTATTACAAGGACATATATGATTTGCTCAATACATCTCACGCTCGTCTCGGGCCACTCGAACAGGATGTTTATGTAAATTCGGACTATGCGCGTTCCCGCGGTGTGGAATTCAGACTGGAAAAGGCGCTATCTAATTACTGGTCGCTTAGTGCAAACTATTCGTTTGCATTCGCTTATGGTAAGAGTTCATCTGATAGGAGTGGTTACGATGCACAATTCGACCAGACTGCAATTCCACTGCGAGACCTTCCTCTCGATTGGGACCAGCGCAATAATGTGAACGCCGTTCTCGATTTCAGAGTGAAAAAAGACCAGCACCCAAAATTATTATGGCTGACATTGCCTGCCAATTGGGGACTGAACTTCGTTATGAATTGGGGTAGCGGTTTCCCATACACTCCATCGAAGAATAATCCAAAATATGTTGCGAAGCCCGGCGAAAAGGCTTGGGAAAGAACAAACGCTCTCCGAATGCCTAACCAATTTAATGTGGATATGAAATTCAATAAGGACTTTAAAATAAGCACGATGGATTGGTCGTTCTATGTTATGGTTAACAACCTGACAAACACTCGTAATGTATCCTATGTTTATCAGGATACTGGCGAACCTGATAAGAGTTGGGTTCTTACGCACGATGACGGAACTTATGAATTTATGGGTGGAGATTATGAAAAGAACCCGACGCACTGGAGCGCACCTATTGAAATCAAACTCGGCATCGATATGGGATGGTAATATCAAGAATTCAAAATCCATTCTGATCACTTGGAACAAACGAAATTAAAAAATTTAGATGTCAAATCATCTCAATAAGTAAAAATAAGGAGATTTTTTATGAAGCAGGCTTTAATTATTATGCTTATTCTTGTGTTCATCGGTTCTGCCTTCGCTATCGACAGCGGTGAGAGAAGTTCCGGAGGATTGCTGCGAACAACAGTGAGCCAACCCGCTACCGACGAGGAGACGCACCACGCTGGAAAGCTATTTTTCACTGTTTCCAACTGGGGCTTTTTCGGTTCGCAGCGTGGCAACGACGACCCGAGATATTGTTATATTGATGATGAAGGTATATGTGGTGCGACAGGTGTGTGCCGTCCATCTGCGGAATATCCAGGATGTTCCGGTATCGAATATCTTTTTCAGGGAGCGTTGTGGCTTGGAGCGGTTATTACAGGCGATACTCTCGTTTCAGTTGGTGAAGACGGGTGGGAAACGGGAATAAACGAGTTGTTGCCCGGTTATGATTATGATGATACATTAAAATATCGCTCAATTCTCGAACCGGACAAATATCCCGATGCGGTATCGGAAGAGGATTATGTCGGTGATTTCACCGATACGGTTCAAAATCCTGCTTTTGTGGACCCGTCTCATAGACCTATTGGTATAAGCGTTCATCAGGAAAGTTATGCGTGGAGTTACGATTATGCGAAAAATTTTGTTATAATAGACTACACATTTTCAAACATCAGAGACGACGGCAGAACAATCGAAGATATGTATATCGGGATTTACATCGATGGCGATTGCGGGCATGTGGAAACCCCTGATTATGCGCAGGATGATATAACAGGCTTCATCAGAAATTATATAGATAAAACTACATTTCCATACGATACTATTCCTGTTATGTTAGCCTGGATTGCGGACAACGACGGCGACCCCGAAGATGGCGTTTTTACGGATAAAAGTCCAACAGGCGCTATGGCTTGCCGTGTCCTGCGAGGTCCGTGGGGAACAAAAATAAATCCCGACAGCACTCAATTCTCATACAACTGGTGGATTTCTAATATCAATGAGGCTTATGACTGGGGTCCAGGCAGAACAGGAACCGATTGCACCGAAGATGGAACTCCGATGGGGGACAGAAACAAATATCTCGTTATGTCGAACAATGAATTTGATTACGACCAGACTTCGCTTCCTG
>JALTEE010000508.1 GCA_027007865.1 bacterium | reverse complement strand
TTCATAGGAACGACGAGCATATTTGATTTTTAATTTATTCCATAAAATTATCCGAATACTTCTTTCAGGATTTTGATAATTTCCTCGCCGATGCGTTGCTGTGCTTCTTTTGTGCTTGCGCCGAGATGCGTTGTCGCCGACACGAGAGGATGATTTACGAGTTCGGGTTTCGGCTCGGGTTCGCCGACATAGACATCGATTCCTGCACCCCAGAGTTTTCCCGAATTCAGCGCATCGAGCAACGCATCTTCATCTATGACACCACCTCGCGCCGTGTTGATAACGACTGCGCCGTCTTTCATCTTTGCAAATTCATCGCCGCCGATGAGCGGTTTATCTGTGCTAGGAGTGTGAACGCTGATTATATCGGCTTTTTCAAGAAGTTCGTCGAGCGCGACCATCGAAACGCCATCTACGCCCGGTTCGGTTAAAAAGGCATCGTATGCGATAACTTTCATTCCGAGACCGAGCGCTCGCTTTGCCAATTCTTTGCCGATTCTGCCGATACCGATGATGCCGAGTGTTTTTCCTGCAAGTTCTCTGCCCTGCGATTCCTTCTTTATGACTTTGAACTGGTCGCCTTTTCGCAATCTCCAAGTGGAACGGGCAATGAAACGATATACGGAGAACATATGCGCAAGCGCCATTTCAGCAACGGACGGCGACGATGCTGCGGGTGTATTTCTGACCTGAATTCCCCTTTCGCGAGCATACTCGTAGTCTATATTATCGATGCCAACTCCGCCTCGGATGATTACTTTCATCTTTGCGGCAACATCGATTGCGGGTTTTCGCACTTTCGTTGCACTGCGAACTATCATCGCTTCATATTCAGGAACAGTGGCAATCAATTCGTCCTGGTCCATGCCAATTTTAATTGTAACATCGTGCCCCAGCATTTTGATGCCATCGATAGCATTTTGTGCTATTTTGTCGCATACTAAAACCTTTGCCATTTTTTAACCCCCTTTGATAATTGCTAATTGCCAAATTGTTTTTCATTTCGCATTTTGCATTCGGTTTGCAGTTCTTATAATTACCACAATGCAAATGTATAAATGTAATTTTTTCTGTCAAGAACACAATATCGAAACTGTAAAAAAAGCGGGACTTTCCAATTAAAAAGTCCCGCTCTAATTTTATGCCCAATGTTTCGGAATGCTATCTGATGAGCATCATCTTTTTTGTATTGATATTATCGCCAGCCGTCAGTCGATAGAAATATATTCCGGATGGCATCGCATTTCCGTTATTGTCCGTGCTGTTCCAAATTATGCTGTGTTGCCCTGAATCCATTGTTTTTGAAACGAGATTGCGAACGATATGTCCCGAAATATCGAATATTGTCAGTGAAACATCTGTTTTTTCGGGAACGGAGAATGAGATTTCCGTAACGGGATTGAACGGGTTCGGCGAGTTCTGTTTCAATGTGAACACACCGGGCTTTTGCGGCTTCTTGATACCTGTATCGTCGTATGCGAGAGTAGCATCGTCTGTAATGTGCCAATAAACATGTGGATTATATGTGGTATCCCAGTTAGCGAGACCATCGGTATCGAAATCGTCGAAGAATAGTGTTTCGATATCTGCTGGCGATGTCGTGCGAAGCATCTTTTCATACACAGGAGTTCTTCTTCCGTCGGGGGAAAGTGCGAGCAATGTGCTGTCGCTTGTTCCATCCCACACATAGCAGCGAAGCATAAAGTCACAGTCGTCGAGAACTATAGTGTCACTTGCGGTAATGATAGAAACCGTTTCAAGTTCTCTGAAATCATAAAAATCTGTTTCATTGTCCACAAGCCAACTTCGCTGGTCGTGTGGAGATGTTCGGTCGATTCCTAATAGAAAGTAAGACGATGTATCAGCATACCAAACTGCTACTATAAAACTGTCGAAAGGAACAACATAATCTTCAGGAAGATTGAATATGAAATTTTCTTTATCGATTCCTTCGCTTGGCAAAGCAACCGTCCAGGTTGTTTCTGGTATAAATCCAATTCCTGCATCTGAATATTCGAATATTGCGAATACAATATTACCTGTGCCATAACCTTTCACGCTAAATGCAGTGATATGCGTCGTGTCGAATGGCGCTTCGAAATCGCAGCCGTATCCATCACCGATTTCATGAATCGTATCTATTCCGGGAGATAAATAGTAATATGACCCCGCAAATGTATCCATCACGTCATCGTCGAAACCGAGTTCCATATAATGCTCATCAGGCACAGTAAAGTCCACGCGGACAGAATCGTTGGAATTATCTTCATCTGCGCCCGACATTGTCCAAGCAAGAATGTAATAATCTCCCGCATTGCTGGCGTGCCAGGTGAAACTGCGATAGCGCTGTTCACCAAAGCCTACCGTCGCAGAACCGAGAATTCCATAAGAAACTGATGTATCGGCGGAAGCATCGTAAATACTATAATATACATTAGGATTGATATCTTCGACACCGTATCCGGTGATTTCCACAGAGAAAAGAACATCGCTGTCGAGATTTATGGGGCCTGCCAGAACATCGGATGCACCAGCATCGTAACTATTTCCATAAAATCCCGAAATGCAGACATCGTCGATATATAATCCCGTGCCGACACCGCCGTCCTCGTTGTCATCGTTCATAAGATAGAATTTTAACATAATATCGTCACCGATGTAATCGTATAAGTTGAGTGTTCCATTGAAGAGCGAATCGTTTGTCCACAGCGCCCAGCCACTATCGCACGCCCCGCGAGCATAATCGTATGTGAGTCGGTCCCATGTCGCACCAGAATCCGCGCTGATATAAATCTCATAATAATCTTCGAGAGAACCATCTCCATCACCATCAGCATCAGGAAGGTCGCAATAGACCCAATAACTAATCGAGCCCAGAAAGCCGTCTGGAATAGTGATAATGGGTGAAATCATTTGTGCCTTCATATTATCCGCATTCGCGGCATTCGCGGAATAGCTGCCGGAATGAGATGATACATCGGTAGCCCCAAATGTTTCCCAGAAAGCCTGCTGACCATCGTCGGGAACCAAAGCGGATGTATCGCTGTTTCCGCAGTCGTCATAGAAGTAGATGTCTGCGCCATCGTATACCAGCACCTCGTCCACGAGAACACCGAACCAGCCTGAATCACCACTGCCATCGATTGTGCTTGCCGCCGGGTCGGAGCCGAAAACGAATTTGAACCTCGCTGTTTCGCCTGCATAATCGTTTATAAGAAACCATTTCTCAGTCCATCCACCGCTCGAACCACCCCAACCGGGGATGCCCGGACCTTCGCCGTTGAAGCCAAAACCATACATACTCGTGCAGGTGTAATCGTCCACAGGGTCAATAACTTCGTATGTCGCTCCGCCATCGGTGGAAATCCTAACATTGAAACCGTCCCAGCCATCATAATCCCCATAGGGCGCAGGAGTTTCTATGCTCATATTCAAAATAAAATAGAAAAACAGATTTCCTGTCGGCGTATCCGGCAAAACGACATCCGGTGTAACCAATTCCTGATACCATCCATTGTCGTAGCCTCGGTAGGTTTCATCGGCGCACCACCACGACTTGTGAGCCTGCCCGAATGCTGCGCTAACCAAAAGCACAACAATTAGCAACAAAAAAGCCCTCCTCATAAAAACCTCCTTTTAAATGAAATGTCACATATAATCGGTTATAATGATATTATATCATTTTTTTTATTTTATCAACAGCTTTTTTATCGAGTTTTTTGATAACCGCCACGAGCAGTTTTACGAGATTATCGAAATCGTCGTAGTGAATTATGGAATTGTGCGAATGAATATATCGGGATGCGACGGATAGCGTTAGCGAAGGCACACCGGAGCGTGTCATAGCGATTCTTCCGCCGTCGGTGCCGCCTTTGGCGAGTGCGCCCAACTGATACGGTATTTTCTCTTTTTCTGCTGTGTCGATAACGAGGTCTCGCAGGATTGTGTTCGGCATAAGACTTCCGTCCATCACAGATATGGATGGTCCATTTCCGCACTGTTCGGCGAATTCGGAATCTTCGGAACCGGGCGTATCGGCAGCAATTGTGACATCGACAGCGAATCCTATATCGGGAGCGATTTCGTATGCGCTCGTTCCTGCACCGCGAAGACCGACTTCTTCCTGAACCGTTCCAACACCGAAAACGATGTTTTGATGACGAACTCCCTTCAATTTTCTAAGAACCTCGATTGCGGTAGCCACACCGATGCGGTTGTCCCACGCTTTTGCCAGCAATATTTTTCCATCGCCGAGCGAGTGGAAATCGGACAGCGGGATTATCGGGTCGCCGACGCGGATACCGAGTTTTTCCGGTGCGTTGTAATCGCCGTAACTGCCGACATCGATGAACATCTTTTCGAGAGACATTACTTTTTTGCGCTCCTCCGCCGATAGAACATGCGGAGCCTTTGCACCGATAATTCCCACTATTTCTTTGCCCTTCCTGGTGCGAATAATCACTTTTTGCCCAAGAACGACATGTCCCCACCAACCGCCGACGGGATTGAATTTGATATATCCCTTAGATGTTATTCCACGCACCATAAAACCCACTTCGTCCATATGACCTGCAATCATAATTTTCGGACCGTTTGCGATTCCTTGTTTACGAGCGATTATGCTGCCGAGTCCGCAGGTCCAAACTTTGTCGGAATATCCTCGCACTTCTTTCTTGAAAAGTTCCCGCACATCGCCTTCGAATGAGGAAGGTCCGAACGCTCCCGTAAGATTCTTTAGCAGATTCATAACCCGCTGGTCGACTGTCTCTTTACGCTTTGCCATCTCTGCCTCCTAAATATGAATAAAATTATTGGATAAATACCTTCTAAATATATAGATAAATTAAAAATTTGCAATAGAAATTATTGCTCGAATTGTCCGCTTTACGCAGATAC
>JALTEE010000507.1 GCA_027007865.1 bacterium | reverse complement strand
GAACATGGTGGAATATTCAATTGATGTAAGGGGAATACCTGCTTCTGAAAGAACTAAAAGGGTCAAACAGGGGCTTAAGAGTATTCCCGCTGGTGAGCAGCTTAAGATTATCTCCGATGATGAAAGGATGCTCCAACTTGCTCCCCAAATGGTAGCCTCTATAGGTGGGGCAGACTTTATAAAGGTGTATAAAGGTGATGATGGACTTTTTTACACAATCGTCAAAAAATAACAAACTTTGCTCACAGGAAGATGAAAACAATGGCACCACAGATTAACGATGTTCTCCATCTGGGTGTGTTCTCTCATTTCAGATATGTTGAAAACTGGAAACATTGACAATGAAGGAGGTAGATTATGGGCTGGCTCACATGTGGAGCGAAGATTCGAGGAATCAACTTGCATAAGGAGGATGAAAACGAAAAAAATGATGAAACTTTGGATTATGAACAAAACAATGAAGCAAAGGAGGAATCCGATGACAATGCGAAATTTTGTGATGACAATAATTGTGGCGGCAATTGCGGGAATTGGCAATACACAAACGATAATGATAGAACCTTCGGATGATATGTATTCCGACCCAGACCATTCGGGAGCACATCCCACCGACGAATTATGGACGGCAAATTTCGACCCGGCAGGCAACCACCAGAGAATTATGATAAAATTCGACCTTGATGATTACATAGGACAGGAAATCGATAGTGCTAAGCTCAATCTCAACCGATTTTTTGGATGTCCATCTGGAGAACCGACAAATACTAATATCTATAATATCACTGTGGACTGGGATGAGTCGTCGTGGCCCGAGAACACCCACATTCCCCACGGCACCACCGTATGGGCAAATTATGTTTTCGATGCAGATGGCTGGCACCAGATAGACATCACACCGCTTGTGCAAGAATGGCTCGACGGCACAACTCCGAATTATGGCTTAGTTATCGAGGCTATTCCTGGCAATAAGTTTAGCAAGTTTTATTCGAAAGAAGCCGCGAGCACTGTGCGCCCGTATCTGGAATTGTTCGGTGCTACAGGCATCGATGAATATTGCAATGCAAATGTTCCCGGAAGTATTGCTCTGGGAATATATCCGAATCCCTTTAATTCTTCTTGTAAAATAGAAGCACCAATGGAAGCCACAGTGAAGATTTACGATTTGAATGGCAAATGCGTAGGGGCATTTGACAAAACGCCCTGTGTATGGACATCAGATGAAAAAACAACAAGTGGAATATATTTAATCAAAGCGACAATCGGCGAACAGACAATCACCAAGCGCGCAATACTAATGAAATAGCGCGCAGACCCACGCAGGAACGGGAGAATTTTCTGCGGTTGTGGATTGCGTAGCGACATAAACCCCCTAAATTCGCTCCGCTTGCGCTCCACGAATTTTGTCCCCCTTGATAAGGGGGACAGACATTGAGCATAGCGAAAGGTCAGGGGGTTCCAATCAGCGAAATCCGTTGAACAAGGGGTTGCAACCCCTTGTTAAATATGGAAGGGCGGTTCACGAACCGCCCTTGTTCTATTCGAACCCCAAAAGATATTTAAAAATTTCTCCTGTTGACATACACAAAAATATCGGCGATATTATATTAGCGAATTTTCAAAGGGGAATATTATGTCGAAAATATTGTTAAAAGGCGGACATCTCGTTGACCCGGCGGCGGGATACGACGATGTTATGGATATTTTAATCGACGCCGGACTCGTCGAAGAAATTGCGCCCGAAAGCGTTCCCGACGATGCTGAAATAATCGATGTTTCGGGAAAATTTATTTTTCCGGGTCTCGTGGATATGCACACTCACGCCAGAGAACCGGGGCAGGAATATAAAGAAGATATCGAGAGCGCATCGCAAGCCGCCGCTGCGGGTGGATTCACATCGATTGCTCTGATGGCTAATACCGTTCCGCCAATCGACAGCGCCGATAGAATCTCGTTTATTTACGATAGAAGCGCCACTGCTGCTGTATGGGTTTATCCCGTCGGCGCTGTGAGCAAAGGACTCGCGGGACAAGAACTCGCCGAACTCGCCGACATCGCGCAAGCGGGCGCTGTGGCATTTTCCGACGACGGAAACACAATCGCAAATCCCGAACTGATGCGTAATGCTCTCGCTTATGCCGACCAACTGGAAATACCGATTCTCGTTCACGAAATCGACCCGATTCTCGCCGCAAATGGACAGATAAACGAAGGCGAAGTCGCATCGCTCACAGGGATGAAAGGAATTCCCGCAGAAGCCGAAACTACGATGGTTGCAAGAGATATCGATTTACTGAAACTTTCCGGCGGAAGATTGCATATTCAGCACATTTCGACGGCGGGAAGCGTCGAACTCGTTCGTCGAGCGAAAGCGCAGGGATTATCTATCACTTGCGAAGTTACGCCGCACCATCTTTTGCTCACCGAGCAGGATGTTCTCAATTCCGGCTTCGACTCGAATTTTAAGATGATGCCGCCGCTTCGCAGAAAAGCGGATATCGATGCACTCGTAGCAGGTCTCGCAGACGGCACGATAGATGCAATCGCGACAGACCACGCTCCGCACGCACCGAATGAAAAAGATAATCCGTTCGATATGGCGGAATTCGGCATAGTTGGCTTGGAAACTGCGCTGTCGCTGATATGGACGAATTTTGTGAAAACGGAAAAAATTTCTTCCTCAAAAATGGTAGAATTGATGTCGGCAAATCCGGCGAAAATCCTCGACATTCCCGCAGGAACATTGAAAGTCGGGAATTATGCCGATATCACGGTGTTCGACCCCGATGCAAAATGGACTGTGAATTCCAAAAAGTTTTTATCGAAATCCCGAAATACGCCGTTCTCGGGACGGAAACTTGTAGGAAAAGAAGTGATGACGATTGTTGCAGGGGAAATTGTCTTCAAATTGTGATGGGGAAATTCTCCGATATCGATGTATTTATAGTATATCTCTATAATTGAAATTGTCGATACAATAACTAAATTTGAATGGTGGAAGCGATGGCAGAACAGAGTAAAATGAATTCGGAAAAAGTTCCCCCGCAAGCGCTCGATGCAGAACGGGATGTGCTCGGTGCGATGATAATGTATCCGAACCTCACAGAGCGCGGGTTGGAATTGCTCAATGCTGAAATGTTTTATGTAAAAGCACATTCCATAATTTTTAACAGGATTATGGAACTGATAAATGCAAACTCGCCTGTGGACGAAATAACGATTATCAATACGCTCAGAAAGTATGGAGAGCTCGATAAAATTGGCGGTGCCGATTACATAGCGAATTTGCTATCATCTGTTATCAATCCCGCTCATTTCGAAGAGCACTGCACATTGATTGAAGAGCAGGCGCTGTTGAGAAGAATAGTGAACCTCTCGGTCGGCGTGATAGACCGTGTTTATCGTGGTCCCGGCGATGTCAAGATGTTCGTCGATGGCGTGGAATCAGAATTTTATAAAATTTCTGAAAAGCGACTGCGGGGAGATTTCGTCTCGCTCAGTTCCGTTGCTCACGATGTTCACGAAGAAATAATGGCTCTGCAAAAGCAGCAGAAACTTATCACGGGAGTTTCGACGGGATATAAAGACCTCGATAAACTTCTCACGGGTTTTCATCCTTCGGACTATGTCGTTCTCGCGGGCAGAACATCTACAGGCAAGACTGCTTTTGCGATTTCCCTCGCGAAAAATATCGCCATCGAGCCTGCCGATGAAGATAGAAAAGGCGTTGCCATTTTTAGCCTCGAAATGTCGAAGGAACAGGTTGCGATGCGAATTCTCGCTTCCGCTGCGAAAGTGAATGCTCATCATATGCGGCAGGGATTTTTAAAATCGCAGGAACTGAAAAGTATTAGTTTTAAACTTAAACGAATTTCCAGCGCACCGATTTATATCGACGATACGCCGAACCTCACCGTTATGGAAATGCGCGCCAAAGCCAGAAGGCTCGCACGCAGGGTGCCGATAAGTGTTATCATCGTAGATTATCTCCAATTGGTTCTTTCTCCCGGCAGGAGAGATAATCGTCAAGAGGAAGTTGCATCGATTTCGCGTTCGTTGAAAGCACTTGCCCGCGAACTCGATGTTACAGTTATTGCGCTTGCGCAACTATCCCGAAAAGTGGAAGAGAGTGGCGATAAACGACCGCGCCTTTCGCATCTGCGCGAATCGGGCGCAATCGAACAGGACGCAGATGTCGTTCTGTTGCTGTATCGACCAGAAGTTCACAGAATCGATAAAATCCAAATACCCGGAGATGGTCTCGTAAATTCGAAAGGATTGGCAAGTCTTATGGTAGCGAAGCAGCGAAATGGACCAATCGGCGAGGTCATTTTTACATTCGACAGAGAGAGCATATCCTTCGAGCCGTATGCGCATATCGAGAGTGAGCCAGATTATCCTATCGATGAGGGAATCGATGACTATGAAAGTTATGGGGGAGTATAAAAATCAGGAGGAACTATGCGTTTTTCGAAAATAAAACTTTTTAATTGGCGCAACTTCAGAGATGTCGAAGTAAAATTGGCTAATCGAGTTTTTCTTGTGGGCCCAAATGCGTCGGGCAAATCCAATTTCCTCGACGCGTTTAGATTTTTGCGCGATATTGCAGTGGATGGCGGTGGATTGCAGAAGGCAATTTCTGATAGAGGCGGAATGAAAAAAGTAAGAAGTCTTTTTGCGCGGAAAAAAACACAGGTTGAAATATCGGTCGATATATTAGATAATGATATAGTATGGCATTATGGTATTGAGATTGGACAGGAACAAAGAGGATTACATCGTCCAATTCTTCGAAAAGAACTTGTGAAAAAAAACGATAAAGTCATTTTGGTGAGACCTAATAAAGATGATGAAAAAGATAATGAACTACTAACTCAATCGGCATTGGAACAAATAGTTG
>JALTEE010000506.1 GCA_027007865.1 bacterium | reverse complement strand
ATTAAAAGTTGGGCTTGTCCACGACTATCTCAATCAGCACGGCGGAGCGGAAACCGTTTTGCGATGGTTGCATCATCTGTTTCCACAGGCACCTGTTTATACATTGATATACGACCCGAAATTCGTTCCGCCAGATTTTCGTGGATGGGACATTCGTCCTGCGGGATGGAGCAAATACCTTCCGTTTAAGCGAAAATTTTATAAATATTATCTGCTAATTTATCCATCGATGATAGAACAAATCGACCTGCGTGAGTATGACCTTGTGATAAGTTCATCGCATCTTTGGGCAAAAGGAATTCTTACGCGCAGCGACACACTACATATTTGCTATTGTCACACACCTATGCGGCAGGCTTGGGAACTTTACTTCGAATATAAAGAGAAATACTCGAAATTTTTAGGCAAATTGATTTATCCATTCGTTTTTAACTATCTTCGACTGTGGGATAAAGTTTCCGCAGACCGAGTCGACTATTTCATTGCAAATTCCGAAACGGTGCATAAGCGAATCGAGAAATTCTATCGACGCAATGCGAGCGTTGTATATCCGCCTGTGGAAATTGCCGATATTGTGCCGACCCCCGATGTTGGCGATTACTATCTCTGTCTGTCGAGGCTCGTGCCATACAAGCGCATCGACATCGCTGTCGAAGCACTCAATAGATTAGGGAAAAGATTGATTGTAGTTGGAACAGGCCCACAGTTGAGAAAACTCAGAAAAATGGCGAAGGATAATGTGGATGTCGTAGGATTTGTTTCCGATGAACGCAAACGAGAACTGCTAAGCCACGCAAAAGCACTTATATTCCCCGGCGAAGACGATTTTGGAATCGTTCCAATCGAAGCGCAAGCATCGGGAAGACCTGTAATTGCTTATGGGAAAGGCGGCGCAACGGAAACTGTTCTCGATGGAATTACAGGAACATTTTTCTACGAATCATCTCCCGAAGCGCTTATCGATGCCATCGTTCGGTTTGAGCAATCGACTTTCGACCCGCAGCTCGCTGTGAAAAATGCGCAGCGCTTTGGTGTGCAGAATTTCTTGGGAAATATAAAAGATACATTGTCGTTATTGGTTACGGAGCATTTCGGCGAAGAATATGTTCCTCACCTATACAATGCTATGATGCGCAAGGAGCAGAAATAAAATTGTGCAATAGTATTGTCTGACATTCGATTGAATTATAAATTCTTTTTCAGGAGGCGATTTTCTATGGAAATTCAGGATAGGCTGAATGAAGTTTTGAAAAAAATCGATGGTTTCGGCGAAATCAGATTCGGTCGACGGGATGTTTTTTCACTGCGGTTGCGAAACGGTATTCCCGAAACGGTGAACCCGATTATCGATGTTGGCGGCTCCGCACGAGTTCTGATTCCCGGACACGGATGGGGTTTCGCAACATTCAACAAAATCGACCACATCGAACCGGCGGTGCAAGATGCAATAGACGCGTCGAAAGCTATTATCCCCGACGAACCGATTAAACTTGCCGAAGTAGAACCTGTGCAAACCGAAGTCAAAGATGTCCTCGACGACGATTTCCGCAATCATTCAATTCAGGAGAAATACGATTTACTACGCAGATACGATGCACAAATCGAAGGGAAAGACGAGCGAATCATAGAACATTCTTTGTCTTATTCCGAAGAGTTTGCAGATAGTTATCTACTCACGACAGACGGAACAAATCTCTTTCGCTCCCGCTCCGATGGTGTGCTTCGCTGCGCTGTTCGCGTGAGAAAAGGTGACCTCGTTCAATCGGGCCACAAAAGTTTCGCTACACGAAAATCTTTCGCTGAAATCACGGAAAAAAACGAGATGGTAAATGAAGTTGTGCGAACCGCAATCGGACTTATCGAATCGGATACTGTAGAAAGCGGGATTTACACTGTCGTTCTCGACCCCAGTCTCGCTGGTGTCTTTATTCACGAGGCATTCGGGCATCTTTCAGAAGCAGACCACATCGAAGAAAATCCACAGGCGCAAGAAATGATGAAACTCGGCAGAAAATTCGGTCCGGAATTTCTCAATGTATTCGACGACGGTGGCGTGCTGCCTGCAATTAGAGGAACAATCGTTTATGACGACGAGGGAGTTCCAGCAGAAAAGACATATCTCATAA
This sequence comes from bacterium, assembly GCA_027007865.1. Taxonomy (GTDB): domain Bacteria; phylum UBP14; class UBA6098; order B30-G16; family B30-G16; genus JAGHAI01. The sequence continues at coordinate 2,778 of JALTEE010000506.1, read as the reverse complement.
AAGAAGGCGTTCTCGTTGGCAGATTGCATTCACGACCGACAGCAGCAAAATTAGGTGAAAAGCCCACGGGAAACGCGAGAGCGCAAAATGTCCAGTATTTCCCTATCGTGAGGATGACAAATACCGCAATCGAAAAAGGTCCGCATTCGGCAAAAAACATCTTCGACGGCATAAAACTCGGTGTATATGCCATCGATGCTTACGGCGGTCAAACGCAACTCGAAAATTTTTCATTCTCGGCGGGATATGGATATATGATTCGCGATGGCAAAATTGCAGAAATGGTGCGGGATGTGGTATTGCAGGGGAATCTATTCGAGACACTCGCCAATATCGAGCAGGTCGGCGACGATTTTGTGTGGGATGATGCAGGCGGATATTGTGGGAAAGGTGGGCAGCGCGCTCCAACTGCCGAAGGAAGCCCGCACATCCGTATTAAAAATGTAATGATTGCAGGAAAATGATGCAAAAAGCATATCGAAATAGGACGCTTTCGCTATCAGATGATGAACGAGCGTATTTCCGCTCTAAACTATTGAAACTAAACGCAAAATCTGAAATCGAGCAGATTTTGAACACGGTGGTAAATCGAAATATTTTCGACATTATCGATTTCTTACCATCGAACTTCGTGGATTTGCTTTTTGTAGACCCGCCATACAATATATCGAAGGATTTCAATGGGTATTTATTTAAGCAAATATCGGTCGAGCAATACACAGAATGGATGGACAGTTGGCTTTCAAAAATGGTTAGTTTGCTGAAACCGACTGCATCGATATATATCTGTGGAGATTGGAGGTCATCTTCGGCGATTCATAATGTCTGCGAAAAATATTTCATCGTCAGAAACAGAATCACATTCGAGCGCGAAAAAGGCAGGGGAGCAAATAAAAATTGGAAAAATAATTCAGAGGATATCTGGTTTTGCACCGTTTCAGATGAATATACTTTCAATGTCGAGCAGGTCAAATTGAAGCGAAGGGTTATCGCTCCATATCGAGTCGATGGTATTCCAAGAGATTGGGAAAACGACGAGAATGGCAATTTTCGATTGACTTATCCATCGAATATATGGACAGATATCACGATACCGTTCTGGTCGATGCCGGAAAATACTCCTCATCCGACACAGAAGCCCGAAAAATTGCTTGCGAAAATTATTCTCGCGAGTTCCAATAAGGGCGATATCGTATTCGACCCATTCGCAGGAGTCGGCACAACTGGTGTCGCCGCAAAAAAACTCGGTAGAAATTTCGTGATGGTAGAAATCGACGATGAATACTGCCTTTATGCACTCAAACGATTAAATATGGCTGATTCCGATAAAAACATTCAGGGATATTATGACGGCGTGTTCTGGGAGAGAAATAGTTTGAAAAGTGTAAGAAAATACTCAAAGAGAAAAATTGAAAGAGAAATGGAATAATGGAAATGAAGGATAATCAACAATAATAGATTAGGAGACAAAGATGAAATTATTGGAAAAATTGCGCGGCAGAGTCGATAAGGGCGAAGTATATTCTGTGGAAAGTTCTTCGCGGAGCGTGAGTTTCAAGGGTTGGAAAATTCACGGCAGTGAAAGCAGCAGAGAAAGTGGAATTGGAATTAGAGTTATTGTGAATGGTAGAATAGGCACTGCTGCATCGACCGATACAGGTCCAAAAGCAATCGACAATATCATAGAAGCCGCCATCACCGCAGCAAAATTCGGTGAAAAACTCGACCTAAACTTTCCAGGCTCGAACCAAACAGCCAAAATCGACATCAAGGACGATAAGATATCCGATGTCTCGATTCCAACTCTCGTGGACAATGGCGCGGAACTTATGTCGCGAATGGAAAAGTATCGCAGCGAAAGCGATATGGAAATAGATGTTCAGACAGCATCATTTAAGGTCAAAGTCGCCAATACCGAAGGTTTTCAAGACGAGTATGAGAAAACGAGTTTCGATATGGTTGGTTCGCTTGTTCGCGTGAAAGAAGGCGATATATATATGGCGTGGGATTATTATGATTCTACACATTTCCCCGACGATATTTCGGAAGCGGTTAATCCTATAATGAAAAGGCTCGACAATGTTATGCAGTATGCGGATAAAATCGTCGAACCGCCACAGTCGGGTAATATCCCTGTTATATTCAGCCCGAATGGCACGATGGTTCTGTTGATGCCGCTATCGCAGGGGATAAGTGGTGATAACATCTATGCAAGAACAAGCCCGATTTATGATAAACTTGGCGAGCAGATATTCGACGAAAAGTTATCCATATACGATGATGGTCTAATCGACCGCAAATCCGCATCTGCGCCGTTCGACGATGAAGGCACGCCGAAGAAAAAATTCTCGATTATCGAAAATGGGGTTCTTAAAAATTTCGTATTCGACCTAACAACCGCAAAGAAATCGGGATATTCGAGCAACGGCTGCGCAAGCAGGTCGATATTTTCGCCGCCTCATCCTGGAACATCAAATTTGCTCATCGAACAAGGAGATGTTTCACTAAAAGATATGATGTCCGATATTAAAGAGGGAATTATCGTCGAATTCGTGTTGGGAATGGGGCAGGGAAATATTTTGTCCGGCGCATTTTCAAACCCCATTTCAACGGCGTTCAAAATCGAAAATGGCGAAATCGTGGGAAGAGTGAAAAATATGGCTATTGCAGGGAATATATATCAAAATTTAAAGAATATTACAGCGATTAGTTCCGAGCGAGAATGGTTCTATGGACGATTTCTTGCACCATACATTAGATTGGACAATATATCTGTTA
>JALTEE010000505.1 GCA_027007865.1 bacterium | reverse complement strand
TCTCAGTACATTTAAAAAAAAGATTACTTCTATATGGTTTGGATGCTGGCGAAGGAGGAAAAATATATTTTGATGGGAGAAAAACTAGCAAAAAACATATTGCAATGAGACCAGAACAAAAAAAAATAATGGGTGAATATTTAAAATATCTTGCTAACGATTATCCCTTATTTGAGAATAATTCTTTCTTTAAGGGAAATCTTAAGGAGAATACTCTTTTGTATCAAGTTTCTAAAATTTGATTAGCTCAATAAAAAAGTATTAAAATATTCATGAACTTTTTAATCATCACACATGTTAAACATAAAAAATTTAGGGAAAAGTACTACGCCTACGGTCCTTATGTACGCGAGATGAATCTCTGGTTCAAGTATATTGACAAAGTTATTGTTGTCGCTCCCGTTGAAAACAGTGAACCTGACCCCATTGATCTGCCGTATGAGGCAGAGGCACTGGCGTTTCTACCTATTTCCCCCTTTAACCTTACCACACCTGGTGAGATGGCAAAAACTGTTTTGAAACTCCCTGCTATTACACTGCAAATCATGCGTGGCATGCAACAGGCAGACCACATCCACCTCCGTTGCCCGGGCAATATGGGACTGCTGGGTTCCATTGTACAGATGGCATTTCCCAAAAAGCCCAAAACCGCCAAATATGCCGGAAACTGGGACCCAAACAGCCCACAGCCTTGGAGCTACCGCCTTCAAAGACGCATACTTTCTAACACGTTTCTGACCCGTAATATAAAAGTACTGGTATATGGTGAATGGCCGGAACAGAGTAGTAACATTGTCCCGTTTTTTACAGCTACGTATAGTGAGGAGGAAGTTTCAAGTTTCAAATTTCAAGAAAGAGCTTCCAACTTCCAACTTCCAACTTCCAACTTACTGTACGTAGGTGCCCTAAGCCCAGGGAAACAGCCGCTGCTCAGCATTCAAACTGCAGAACGTCTGCATAACGAAAGCTATGCGGTGCATTTGGATATATTCGGCGAAGGAGCAGAACGTCCAAAACTGGAAGCGTACATCAAGGAGAACGGGCTGGAAGATTTTGTGGTGCTTCATGGCAACCAAGATGCCGATACTGTCAAACGCTACTACCAAAATGCACATTTTCTCATCTTTGTCTCCAAGTCGGAAGGGTGGCCGAAAGTGGTGGCAGAGGCGATGTTCTGGGGGTGTCTGCCCATTACGAGTGATGTCTCATGTGTAAACTATATGATCGGTGAGGGGAGCAGGGGGAGCATTGCAAAACCTAATGTGGATGATATTGTGAATAAGATAAAATACTATCTTGAAGCCCCGGAAACAATGGAAAAACAGAGCCAAAATGCTATGCAATGGTCACGGCAGTTTACATTGGAAAAGTTTGAAGAGGCTGTAGGAGATTTGCTGCATGAACGATAGAAAGCCAAATGTACTGCAACTCATAGATTCCCTTGACATCGGTGGCGCAGAGCGTATGAGTGTCAATCTTGCCAACGCACTTGCCAAAGAAGGCGTGGGGAGTTTTTTGTGTGCCACACGTAGAGGGGGAGCGCTTGAAAAAGCGATTGCTCCGGAGGTAACCTGTATGGTACTTGGCAAACGTACATCGGTTGACCTGCAAGCACTTTGGAGACTGGCAGGCTTTGTTCGGCAAAACCAGATCAACATTATCCACGCGCACTCTTCCTCTTTTTTTACTGCGGTGCTGGTCAAACTTATGACAGGTGTTAGAGTAGTATGGCATGATCATAATGGAAACCGTATTCAAGTAAATAATACAAATAAAGTAATTGTATTGGGCTCTGTGTTTTTTGATGCTGTTATCAGTGTCAATGAGAAGCTTGCAGAGTGGAGCAGAAAACATTTGCTGATCTCTGAGGATCGTATTGTCTATCTGCCCAATTTTGCTGAACTTACACCCACACATACCAATCCACAGCTTCCGGGTGAAGCAGAAAAACGCATCGTGTGCCTTGCTAATCTGCGAGAACAGAAAGACCACATGACCCTCCTGCGTGCATTTAACACTTTTCACGCACAACGTCCGGAGTGGCATCTGCTGCTTGTCGGAGAAGACAGAAACGACGTCTACAGTGCCTCGATGAAAGCCTACATAACCAAAGAGAAATTGGAAGAGGCTGTTCACATCTTAGGAGCACGCAGTGACAGTACCGACATCCTGCTCGCTTCGGCAATCGGGGTACTCTCTTCCATCTCAGAAGGGTTGCCTGTGGCACTGCTTGAGTATGGCCTGGCAAAACTGCCTGTCGTCTGTACAGAGGTGGGACAGTGCAGTGAAGTGCTTAACCATGGTAAATGTAGTGTATTGGTACCTCCCTCCACACCAGAGGGGTTGGCAAATGCGTTGGCAGCACTTGCGTCGTCACAGGAGCAAAGAGAGGCATACGCTTCTGCATTTCATGAGCATATTCAAAAACAGTATGCTAAAGATGCCGTGATGGAAGATATGATGAAACTATATAGGAATGTACTCCATGTTCAGTAAATTAAAAAGAAGCCGATATTACTCAACCTATATACTTTCTTTGATGATCGCTATAGGTATCGCAACGGCTTACATCCATCAATTAGCATTGTTGTTTGGTGCGGGGGCTTTCATATATGGTGCATATGCGACACTCATAAAACGCAATCGTAACGGTGAAGCACATCTATATGCTGCTTTTATCATGGCAAGTGAGGTGTACCTGCGTATGTCCCATGTTGGCTTGCCATGGGAGTTTGGGAAAATTACCGTTTCTTTCCTTTTATTGCTTGGCATGGTTGTAGAGAAACAAAAACGAGCGATCCCACTTATATTTTTTCTCTATTTACTTATGCTGTTGCCGGGTGTATTTGTACCGGAATGGACAGATATCATGCAGTTTAAAAGTGAGTTTATGTTTACCTTTTTGGGACAGGTTGTACTGGTGATATCGGTCTTTTACTTTTATAAACGCACCATGACACTGGAGCAATGGGTGAAAGTAGGACAAATGATACTGTGGGGAGTTGTATTGACCTCAGCACTGCTTTTTGTCAAAACCCCTGATTATGCGACCATTCATTATGGTGGTGGTTCCAACTTTGCTGCAAGCGGAGGATTTGGTCCCAACCAATTGGTAGCCATATTGGGTATGGGTATCATGCTTTTAGGGTATTTTCTTTTGATCAACAAAAGATTACTTACCTGGAAATGGCTGGAAATAGTACTGTTGTTTCTGTTTACATACCAGGGGCTTTTTACCTTCAGTAGAGGAGGGCTCTTTAGTGCTGTCATCGCTTTGTCTGTTGCCGTTATTGCTATTTATATAGCAGAGCCTAAACGTGCATCCAGACTATTAAGAATTAATCCACTCAAAATATTTTTACTCATAGTGGTGCTGGGAGTAGCGTATACACAGGCCAACCGTATTACCGGTGGCGCACTGGAAAAACGTTATACCAATGTCGATGAGTATGGTCAGAAAATTAAAAAGGACTACTCTACAAACAGAATAACTATTGTACAGGATGATCTGCATACGTTTTCAGAGAATCTGTTTACAGGTGCAGGCATCGGTGGAGGACGGGCTTATCGTGCTCAAAATACCGGCATCAGTGCTGCCCATGTCGAATTTAGCAGAATGTTGGCAGAACATGGGATTTTAGGGCTCTTTGCGTTGGCTATACTTCTCTTTTACCCTGTATTTATGTTTTTTAAGATCAAAAATACCTTTAGCCGTTTTACCATGGTTGTATTTGTTCTCTATGGGCTATTGACCATGTCCCATAATGCTTTGCGTTTGGCAATGCCCAGCTTTTTGTATGGTTTGGGATTTGTTATGATTTTGGTTGAAAATAAGAGTTCCAGACTTCGAAAAGGTAATGTCGGATGATCCTTTATATAGGTAACAAACTCTCAAAGCACGGCAATACACCTACATCTGTAGAAACATTGGGAAATGCACTTGCTGAAGAATATGAGATGATTACGGTATCGGATAAAGCAAATAAACTCTTGAGGCTTATCGATATGATATGGGCTATTATACGTTATAGAAAACGGCTATCACTGATTTTGATCGACACCTATAGTACATTAAACTTTTACTATGCGGTAATATGTGCGTGGCAGTCCAAAATATTGGATATCCCCTATATTCCAATTTTGCATGGAGGAGATCTTCCTAATCGTCTTCAGAAAAATAGAAAAATATCTAATTTTATTTTTCAAAATGCAAAAATCAATATTGCTCCTTCCAATTATCTGCTTGAAACCTTTAAAATGCATGGTTATAAAGTGCAATATATTCCGAACAGTATAGCGTTAGAAAATTATCCATTTACTGAACGTAAAACAGTACGACCAAAGCTTCTGTATGTCAGGGCATTTAGCCAGGTGTACAATCCTCAGATGGCAATTAAAGTGTTACATAAAGTGCTACAAAAACATCCTGATGCCAAGTTATGTATGGTTGGACCGAATAAAGACGGTACACTTGACAATACAAAAAATTTAGCCCAAAAACTTGGCATAGAAGAGCATATTGTATTTATGGGGAAGATGAAAAAAGAAGAGTGGATTGCACTATCAAAAGGGTATGATATATTTATCAATACAACCAATGCTGACAATACTCCAGTGAGTGTTATGGAAGCTATGGCATTGGGATTACCGGTTGTTTCAACAAACGTAGGGGTGATTCCTTATCTTATAGAGGATGGACTTGACGGTTTGTTTGTTGAACCCAGGACTACTAATAAAAAAAAAAAAAAAATAGAACATCTTTTGGAACATCCGCATGAAGCCTATACATTGGCGACTGCAGCACGCAAAAAGAGTGAATCTTTTTCTTGGATAAAAGTCAAAGAGCAATGGGATAAACTTTTACGTTCAAATAAAGTATAAAGGGTATTGACTTGTCTCTAAAAC